>JABMQX010000856.1 GCA_013203085.1 bacterium
ATACATGATCTCATTGATTTTGACGAGCCTGTCGTTGAGATAGTCATCGTTCACATAGGCGACTTTGAATTCGTCGGGCGCGTCCTCGGGGTGGGTAGAAACCTGACCAATGTCATCCGTTGCCTCGATTGTATAGGATATCACGGTCTTGTCGGGGAACGGACCGATAGCAACGCCGTAGAAGGAATCGTCCGCTTCGAGGTCGCCGTGTTGTCCGTCATCAAACATGGGGACGGTCTGCTCAGCGACACCGTCACTGTATTTCAGGATCACCGATGTAATTGAACCATTGTCTGTGACCTTGACGCGAACGGTGATTTCGTCGGAGGAAGTCGGTTCATCGGGTTCGCGGGAGTGCTGATAGAGGAACGGAGGAGTCTCAAGGCCGAGGACGGAATTCGGGGCGCCGGGAGTTCCGCCGTCGCCGAAGGGGCGACTGGCTTGCCAGTTATCGTGGATATCGTTATTTCGCGTGGGGTCAATCAATTCGAGAGAGGATCCCATGCCGTCGGCTCTGGTGTCCCAGGGAGGATCATCGTTATACTTGACGATGTCCACAAGGTTCTGCTCCGGGGAGGCATCCACAAGCTCGAGACGCTCCCCTCCGTTGTCCAGTTTCCCCTCGTAAGGGCCTTGCAAGTTGATGAAACCGTAGAGAGTGACGATGTACTTCAGGTCTCTCGCGAGGACGAGATACTGCCCCGGCGACAGAATGGTCCCCTCCCGGAAGGTGTAGCGGATGCCTGTAATGAAGGAGAATCCCGATAGGTCAATCGGGAGGTCCCCGTAGTTGAAAAGCTCGACGTATTCGCCTTTCTGGTCCGGGTCGCCGATGGGATTGTACATGATTTCGTTTATAGCCAGGTTGAGAGGGGCGGGGTAGGAGAGAACTCTGAAGAAACGGCATCTCACGCCGCCATCTACATGACACTCCCAGGGGGGTGTTACATCGTCGAACTGGGTCCACGATTCATCCGACGGAAGGCTCGTCGAGAACTGGACTGAATATTTCCTCCCGGCGCGAACGTCCCATTGCAGGACAATGCTCCCGTGGTCCATCAGGACGGACGTAATTTCGGTTTCGTCTCCGCCGAGTACGCCGCCCCCACACCAACCCCCGAAAGAAATGACCAGCAGTAAACCCACGACAAGAAGCGGGAAGGCTGATTTCGTCTTCCCAATGTTCTTTACGCGAAAGAGATACATCGGAGGCGAGCTCGTTTTCGCAGGGGTTCTCAATTGGATTTACCTCGATCCGGCGTCATCATTTGTCGGTGCGTATGTATTCTCGCATATTCTCGTCGCCCCGTCAAATTTCGCGGGCGTGGAAGTGTCGGCGTGTTTCGGTTCGCCACGAGCTCACCGGAGAGGATGCGGAGAGCGCAGATAAGAGGAACTGGATTCGCTGGTGGCGGAAGGGGGATTTCTCGGCGCCCTAAAAATAGGGGGGGGGCGAAAAAGTTGGGATTCTCCAGTATTTTGAGACGCAGCAAATGACGCGTAAAGCACAGGGGGAGAGGGAGATGGGTTCCGATTTGGTGCTTCTTCAAAATACTGGACGCCCCCTCGGGTCCGGGTTGGGAAATATGGGGATGCAAAACGCAGAAACGCAGGGGCGCAGGGGGAGGGGATGAGGGCGCAAAATGGCAGGAGGCCGGGAGGAGACGGGACGAGCCGATTGCGGATTGCAGATTGCGGATCGCGGAATGGGGACCTGCCTGGCGCTGTGGGAGGTGCTCGGCGGGGGGAATGCGAGATGGCCGGTCTCTGCTGTGCCAACAATCCTGGAAACTCGGATTGAGGATGCGGCGCTTTGTCATCATTTCGGCAAGATGATAGCATATTTGCGACCTTATGTCAATAACATGAGATGCAGCAGGAGTTTCCCCGAAAACGGGGAGGGTGACGTTGTAAGTTTTTGGCAGCGAGGTAGAAATCGAAAATGGCTGGTCTGAAAGCGAGGCATGCGTTTCATGATCCGTCTTGAAGGCGACCGCCACCTTATCTATCGAGGGAAGAAGGTGTTGGGCATACACCTGGCCGGCTCGTGCCGGATGCCTTACCGGGAGCGGATAATCAAACAGGAAGGGTCCGCAGAGAAGGTTTACAACATAGAGGTCGGATTCCGTCGAGTCAAACTGCCAGGCAGAAAGGAGCGACTTGGGATGGTTGTTGTCAAGGGTCTGGGGCGGGAACCGTTGATGATCCTGACGAGTTTTGAAGTGGTCAAAAGCCGCAAGTCTCTGATGTTCGTCGTACTGTCCTACTTCCACCGATGGCAAATCGAGGAGACCACGCCCTTGGCGATGGCATAAAAGCCTTTCTTGTTGGCTCTGAAGCTCCATTTCGCGGACGCAACGCTCAACCGCGCGCCGATCCGCAGCTAATGCTGCCAATATAGCCAAATTTTCGGAGAAACTCCAGACAACCTAAGGCCTTTCCGCTCGGGCGGGGGTGGTGTATAATGTCCAAAGGCTTGTCAGAGGCACTTTGAAGAAGTGTGTGGATAGTGTGGTGGAAATGAGCCGGAAGCGATCTCGGAAAAGAAAGCCGAAAAAGAGGGAAAAGAGAGACCAGCGGAGCGCCGTGGCTTCCGTGGCTCCCGTGAAGAGAAGCTGCGTTCTTCCAAAATGGGTGCCGTGGGCGGTGGTGGCAGTTGTTGTTCTGGGTGCCATCCTTGCAGTACGGCGGCTCAAGAGGCCCACGGGAGACTCCGCCATCTTCAAAAACGTCACGGACGAGGCGGGCATCACGTTTCGGCACATCACCGGACAGAAAACCGGCCGGATGCTCTATCCCGAGATCATGGGGGCGGGCGTAATCCTCTTCGATTACAACGGGGATGGTTTCTTGGACATATACTTCCTGAACGGAAACTACATAAGGGGCAGGAAACACGACCCCAAGCTCACCAACGTCTTGTACCGAAACGATGGGCCGGACAAGAGGGGAAGATGGCATTTCACCGAGGTGACCGAGGAAGCAGGGGTCTTCGACGACACGTACTCGCAGGGCGCAGAAGCGGCGGATTTCGATAACGATGGGGATCAGGACCTTTACGTCACCAATCTTGGACCGAATGTCTATTTCCGTAACGAAGGGAACGGAAAGTTCACCCGGACATCCCTTCTGGCGCACCCCGCCTGGGGGCAGTGCTGTTCCGCGGTGGATTACGATAACGACGGCGACCTCGACATCTACTTAGCGAACTATCTCACTTACGATGCCGACAAGCAGCCGCTGGGCACAGAGATGGTCGCCGGGAAACTGATACACGAGTACCGCGGGCCGATGGTCTATGAGGGGAGTCCCGATGTTCTGTATCGCAACAATGGGGACGGCACTTTCACGGATGTCACAAAGGAGGTGGGATTATACGCCCCCGGAGGCAAAGGCATGGGCCTTGCGGTTGCCGACTTCGATAACGATGGGGACGCGGACGCGTTCGTCGCGAACGATTTCATGGAGAACTATCTCTTCGTGCACGAGGGGGATAGCTTCGTGGAGCGAGGGATCATGGCGGGAGTAGCTTACAGCGGCGACGGTAATCGAGAATCCTCCATGGGTGTGGATGTTGCGGATGTTGATAATGATGGGTTGCTGGACATCATGGTTCCTTGCCGACACAGGGAAACCCATACGCTCTATCACAACGAATGGCCTGTCTTTTCCGATGCCTCTGCTCGACGTGGGCTTGACGAGGCGACGTTGGGTTACACCGGCTTCAGCCCGAGCTTTCTGGACTACGATAATGACGGGGATATGGACTTGTTCGTAAGCACCGGCCGCGTCGTAACTGTGGAGGAGGCTGTCGAAAAAGGACTGATGGGCCCCGAACATTTCGAGGAACGCTACGCCCAGCTCGACATTCTCCTGGAAAACGATGGTCGAGGTTATTTCCGCAGAGTTTCCCCTCAAAAAGCGGGACCGCACTTTCGCCGGCGGACTGTCGCCCGAGGCACGGCGGTCGGAGACCTCGACAACGACGGGGACATTGACCTCGTCCTCAATGTTTCCGAAGGGCGGCCCATTCTTCTGCGAAACGATGCGAAGGGCGGGCACTGGCTGACGCTGCGGCTGATCGGGACAAAGAGCAATAAAGACGCCATCGGCGCCCGGGTGATTGCTCGCGCAGGAGGCAAAGTGCAGTACCATTACCTGAAAGGCGGCGGCAGCTATCTGTCCGTGAGCGACCGTCGAATCCATCTCGGTCTTGGCAAAGCGACAACGGTGGATAGCATCGAGATTATCTGGCCTTCGGGGACGAAGCAGCAATTGCAGAAGGTCGCGACGGATCAATTCCTGACCATCCGCGAGCCGGAAGGGTAACGAGACTCTCCAGCCGGCAGCCGGACAGCGAGAAAGGAAACGTGAGCGTCTGTTGCACGTTCACTAAATCAGGTGCTCCATTGTGCGTTTGGCTCACGAGACCGATGCTGTGACCGGGGCATTCTGAGCCAGACTTTGCGGTGAAATGCTCCCCGTTTCTCAGCGCTCAGCCGCGCATCAATCGCCTTCAGGGCGGCGCCTCCGGCGATTTCCCTTTTGTGGTATGCCTCGCCCCCTGACGATGGAATCTTTCCCGAATCGCTCCCTGATGCCGCCCACGATTCTGGCTATTGCCTCGGCTTTCTTCCTCTCCTCGGAAAAGAGGTCCATCTGACCGACTTCCTTACGCAGATTCGATACGCTCACCCCCACCAGGCGCACTTTTTTCCCGGGGAGCTCTGCTTTCCCTTCTTGCCCGGAAAAACCGCAGGCACCCGCCAGAAGTGCCCACGCCAGACTATAGATGGCCGCTCCATCATCAAGAAAGAGTGTCACCGACGTGCTCCGGGTTACAGTGGTGAAATCGGCAAACCTGACCTTGGTGGTGACGGTTCTTGCCTTGAGAGAAAACGACCGAAGCCGTTCGGCGAGGGACTGGCACAGCTTCTCCAGAACAACAGCAAGAGTCGGAATGTCCGCGACATCAACGTCAAAAGTTGTTTCCTTACTGATTGATTTTCTCCGGCGGTGGGTGATCACTTCGCTATTGTC
>JABMQX010000857.1 GCA_013203085.1 bacterium
CAGCACAGCCGCCATGCCAACGATATTCGCATGTTTTTTTGCTCCACGGAGAAGAAGAGACCCGCTTCCTGGCTTAACGGGATAAACACGGGAACCGAGAAAACATCCGCGGCGTTATAGAAATTGAGAAAAGGGGCGATCTACAGAAATGCGGCGAGGTAACTCGCCTTGAGCTGCCGTTAGCGCCGTGGTGGATCCTACCCCAACAGGCAAAGGCGGAGGATTCGCTCTTCCCCACTCAGGAACCCCCCCTTCCTCGGAGCAGTCCTCCGCCCAGCCACGCATTTTTCTAATCTCGTCGGCTTGATCTTCCGGTGGGGACGCCTTGTGTTACTCTAACGCATCCAAGAGATTAGCCAACGGTTAAGGTTTTTTGGCTTCAGGGTGTGTCCTGAGCCGTTTCTCCTATCGTGGCACGGACATCTATTCTCGGCGGATCGTACATGTGCTTCGTCACAGCACAAAGTTCCGCCGATCTAATCACCGCCTCCCTATATTTCTCCGGGAATCCCTCAGGGAGTTGTATCTCTATCTCAATCCTGCTGAGCATCCTTTTCTTCCGGTCTTTTTCCGTTTTGAGGATCAGCTTTACGCGGTCCGTGGGAATGTCTCGCTTCTGACAAAAAGAAAGAACGTAAACGCCCGCGCACGTGCCGATGGACACGAGGAAAAGGTCGAAAGGCGCCGGGGCTGATCCATCCCCGCCAGCATAAGGCGCCTGGTCGGTCTTGATGGTGAATCCTTTGTAGAGAGCATCCACCTTCTTCCCGCCCGGAAAAACGATCTCCATATCCATTTCTGCAAACTCCCATCTTTTTCGCCAGAAATCCGCTGTCGGTCTCCCACTGATGAGGGAAAATCGCTTATTCTCCGGTGGTTGAAGGCCGCAGATCGAAATACTTTCGTTTGCCCACCCTGACGATGCACGGCGTCGAGTCTCCCGAGGGGGAAAGAAGCTGGTCCATCGTCATCGGGACGTATTGCTCCCCCTTCAGAATGTGAATTCCCTTCTGCTGAGCCAATCTGCGGACGTGGCTCTTTGTCTCCCCCGTTTCCCCCGCCAGGGCGCTCAGGAGGGGTTCTCGTGGGTCAATCTCGACGACCAGAGTGCTGTCCGGGACGAGAACCGCTTGCTTGCCGAACTTCTCGTCGAAGTCAGCATTGGCTCTCTCAATACTCTCTCTGTCGAAGTGATTGAAAGTTCCGACAACGACCTTTGCCAATACTCTTTTCGCATCCTTGGGGTGGATTGCTCCTGTCTCGACCGCCTCCTTAAGCCATTGGAGTTGGTCCGGAGTGATTTCCGTCAGTTCTCTGAACCACACCCACATCACCTCGTCGGGAATGGACATGACTTTTCCGAACATCTCCTCGGGGGCAACGGTCACCGGTATGTAGTTGCCGTAGCTTTTGCTCATTTTGAGGAGGCGGCCGGCTTCGTCTCGGACACCGGTGGTGCCCGCAAGGAGGTTGTAAGCGATGATGATTTCCGGTTTTTGACCCGCGTTCGACATCATCTGGCGACACATGTGCATGTTGAGATACTGGTCAACACCGCCCACTTCTATATCCGGAACGAGCACAACCGAATCGTAGCCCATGAATAGAGCGTACTCCAACTCCGCCATCGAAAGACCCCGCCCTTCCTTGAGCCGCAGCCGAATGTCCTCTCTCTGGAGTAGCTCGCTGGCGGAGACCTCCTTCAGGATTCGCACCCACTGCTTCATATCCAGTTGGTTCATCCATTCGCTGTTGAAGTGCCTCTCGATATCCGGCGAGCGGAGGTCAACAATGCGAGACGCCTGCTCCTCGTAAGTGGACATGTTCCGTCGCATTTGCTCGTCCGTCAAGGCTGGTCTGGCCTCGGTCCTTCCGCTTGGGTCTCCGATCGCACCGGTGAAGTCTCCAATCACAAGTTGTATCTTGTGCCCCATTCGCTGGAATAGACGAAGGTTGAGAAGGGGGACCGCGTGCCCAATGTGGATTTCCGGTCCGGTGGGGTCAATGCCGAGTTTCACCTTGAGAGGCGTGCCCGTTTTTTGGGACCGGCGGAGACGTTCGAGGAGGTCCTCCCGCGTGACCACAGGCTCAGGGTGATCCGCAACTTTAGACATTATTCTTTCGAACTGCTCTTCTGCCGTCAGATGGCGGAGATCGGGCTCGGGGCTGAGGAGCTTCTGTTCGAGCGTTTTGAGATCGTGAATGTCGCCTGTCATCTTTTGTCCTTTTGCTCTGGAACCGGGGCCCGGGACAGTCTTTTTAGGCCCCTCGCCGCCGTCCTAAAAACGTAGCCGAAGATATTGAGTTGGATCATGCTACCCACCCCCTTGCAGAAAGTCAAGGCAGTGTTGGGGTGCGCCTGTATTTCGGGGGCAGGGGAGATTGGCCCTTGCGCGGCGGCGTGCGCGTTCGGCTTTGCCAGCGGGCCCCGGTCGCTGTGTAAGGTCGGCTCGATGGCATTGTATGTACTGCTGGCGTTTCGCCGGTCAGTCGGCTGCCCAGTCGGGGATAATCTTTCCGAAACGTCATTTGACCAACGCCCAGTTCTCCGGCATAATTGTCGCTGCTCGGAACAATCAACCCCTCGCAGGGTACCGTCAGAC
>JABMQX010000858.1 GCA_013203085.1 bacterium
CAAATCAGATGACGAAGTGGTGTGTTCTGTTCTTTCTGCTGTTCCTGTGCGGTTGTGGAAACGACGATTTTACGCCTTACGAGCAGCTCGGCCATCCAAACGCCCAGATTATCGTCCACGCCCGCAGCACCGAGTGGGACATCTTCCTCGACGGGCAACATCTCGGGCGGATAAGTTGGACCCAGCCCTACGAGGTTTCCGCAGGAGCGCACCTCCTCGCCGTGCAAAGGGCTCGGGGCATAGCGACGCGAGCCGATCGGGCAGAGCTCTCTTTTCAAATCGAGCCGGGGGAAACGGTCGAGTTCGATGTTTTCATAGACGCCACGGGCTTCTCTCGGCTTGTGTTTCTTCAAGGGTAGTCTCTCGGCCGGGTTTTCTGCGGGCAGCGGCGAAATCGGAATAAGTTCGGTCAGCAAAGGGAAATGAAGCCACGCGGTCCGACCCCCGTCAGCTCAACACGTAGCGCACAGCTTCTCCCAACCTGGCGACGCCATCGGCGATGTTCTCTTCGGTGACCATGCCGAAGGAAATACGAAGGTTGTTGGTAGGCTTCTCGACCCCCGGCTCAGGGCAATAGCAGAATTCCCCGGGTACATACAACACCTTCCTGCTCAGTGCCTCCTTGAAAAGCCGGCTGTCACATCCCGCATCCACACCATCGGGAAGGGTCGCCCACACGTACATGCCTCCCAGGGGCTTGAGAGCGTGAACCTCGCTCGGGAAACTCTCCGAAATACACCTCAGCATCAAATCTCTCTTCTCCCGGTAACGGACTCTCAACATCTCCGCATGCTGGGAATACCTTCCGGCCGTAATCGCCCTGTGCATCAAGTGCTGACAGAAATTGCTGCTGCCGAAATCCTCGTTCCCTTTCTGCCTGAGCGCATGGTGTAACAACTGCGGCGGTAACCAAGAAAAGGCGACCCGCAGCCCCGGGGAGAATGACTTCGAGAAGGATCCCACAAGCGCCACGGCACGGTTCTGCGTATCAAGGCTTTTGAGATAGGGAATGTCCTCTCCCTCGAAGCGCAATTCCTTGTATGCCGCGTCCTCTATGACAAAAGTTCTTCGACCAAGGTCGCAATACGTGCTCAGTATCTCGTAAACCCTTTCCTTTCTTTCCCACGTCAAACTCGTCCCGGTGGGATTCTGGAAATACGTCATCAGATAGACGAGCTTGAGCTTCTCTAGGGCGCCGGAGCTTTGAAGAGAGCGGAGCTTTTCTTCCAGCGACTCCGGGATGATTCCTTTCTCGTCGAGAGCAACGCCCATGACTCTGGCGCCGGCTGCCTGGAGCGTTCCCATATAGACGAAGTACGTGGGGTCTTCGACGAGGACAATGTCGCCTTCGCTAATCAAAACGTCTGTGATGAGATGCAGGAGCTGCTGCGAGCCGCCGGTCAGCATTATCTCTTCCGGGGAAATGTTTTTCCCGGCGCCCTGCTTTTCCAGCATGCGGCAGACCTCCTCGCGAAGCGGGAGAAAACCGGGCGTCGCCCCATACTGGAGAGAGGCTTTGTTCTCGTCTCCGCCGAGAAGCTCTCGCGCGCAGTCCGCCATCTCCTTTGCCGGGAGGGATTGCTGGTCCACGAATCCCGCCGCAAGAGAGATGATCTCCGGATCGTCAATCGGCATGCGAAGAAGCCACGCGATAGGCGGGTCCGTTGCTCTCCTTGCCTTCGGTGAGAGCACATTCTGTGGGAGATCATACTTATCCATAGCAATAACAGGTTACAGCGAAGGTGGAGACAATATCAAGTGAATTAGGCGGTGAGTGGGGTCAATGTACCTCTCCCGGGAATACCTGGGCCAGAGAAGACGTTCCGCGAGCACTATAACGGCAATCAGGATCGCCCAGTGAATCAATCGGCGCAGTCTTTTCGCCCTCGTGTTCGGCATGCTGTCAACCTCGTTTCTACGATAGGGTAAGGGCCTGCGGCTGGCGCCGCGTGTTACTCCATCAGAACTCTTAAATGCCGGACGATCGAGGCGGGCATCGCCGCCAGGGCATATCCCCCTTCAAGGACGGAAATCACCTTTCCGCCGGAATGTCGGTCGGCGATCCCCTTGACGAGCTCGGTCAGTTTCGCGAAGCCGTCCTCGGTCAGGCACATTCCTGCGAGGGGGTCGTCACGGTGTGAATCAAACCCCGCGGAAATAAGAACCACTTCCGGCTCGAACGATTCCGCCGCCGGAAGGAGCTTCGCCCGAAAGGCGTGGAGATATTCTTCATCACCGCTCCCGGCGGGAAGCGGCACGTTCATCGTATAACCTTCTCCTTTCCCGATGCCGGTGTCGCTTTCCCGTCCCGTCCCCGGATAATATGGATACTGATGGATGCTGAAGTAGAATACGGAGGGGTCGCCGTAGAAAGCGTTTTGCGTGCCGTTGCCGTGGTGAACATCCCAGTCCACGATGAGCACCCTGTCAACGTTATGCCTCCTTTGGACATGCCTCGCACAGATGGCGACGTTGTTGAAAAGGCAGAAGCCCATCGCTCTGTTGGCTTCGGCGTGGTGTCCGGGAGGGCGAACGGCACAAAAAGCCCGCCTCATCTCCCTCTCCATGACCCACTCCGCCGCCTCGGTAACAGCTCCGGCCGCCAGAAGGGCGACCCGGTAGGAATCCGGGCACACCATCGTGTCCCCCGCGTCGAGGTATCTCTCACCTTGCCGGCATCGCTCCTGAACCCACCGGATATAATCGGGCTTGTGTATCGCAACCAGCATTCTTTCCGATGCCGCCTCCGGAGTAATCTTCGCAAGCTGGTCAATTAGCCCTTCTTCCGAAAGCTTATCCACGATTGCACGGAGCCTATCCGGGGACTCGGGGTGTCCCGGCCCCGGGACATGCTTCAAGAAATCCTCATGGTAAGCGATAGCGACTTCTGCCATGTGAGCACTCTCGCATTTCTCAAGGCTGATTTCAAAGGCGAGCCGCCCCTCTGAGGTTTCCGGCGCACCGTCTCGTTCAAGTTCACAGATTCGCGCCATATGCCAAGCTGCAAAGAGGACTGCTCCTCACCCACTCGATTACCCCCACTTTTCAACTAGCGATGCAAACTTATAGCCCATGTTCTCGAGCAGGTCAAAGGCTTTCCGTCGGGAAGCTGTCGCGTTGCTCGAGAATTGGAAGTGGGGACGCTCCTCACACGGCGGTAGCGCTTTTCGGAAATCCTGCCTCGGAAACGCAGCCCCCCCAACGGAATTAGTCCTTCTGCTCGATGGACAATTTCGCTATGATGTTTGCGATTAAACACGGAGTATGCAGTTTCGATCGGATGAAAGGGAACAGAATGAAGCGATTGAGCCTTTTGCTTTTGGCTGCCGCCTTTGGATTGTTCGGGTGCGGAGGCGGCGGAGGGGGAGGCCCTCTGCTGCCTGTGAACGTCGAAGGAAAGTGGATCGGGCCGATGGATCATGACATCAACGGCAACTTGGTCCACTACGAAGTGGCATTCGTTCTTTTCCAGGAGGAGTCGCATGTGACCGGAACAATGATCCTGGAGTACGAGGCAAATGGACACGCTGGGCGTATAGACGGTCAGATGCATGGAAATCATTTCACCGGCTACCGAATCGCCCGCCACATAGTTGACATCGAGTTTACCGTCAATGGCGACACGCTCGCCGGGACGTTCACTTTCGTCAGCGAAGAGGAAAATCTCGACGAGCACGCGACATTTGTCTGCACGCGACAATAGCCTATCGCGGAATGTCCGGTCGAATCGCGGCTGGGCTTCGGTTCTACGGCTTCTCTGGCAGAGATCGTGCGACCTCGCCCATTATCACGCCCGCGTATCCTTTCTCGAAGTTAGCCAGGATAACGAAAGGCTCTCCGGCGATTGTTGCTGGGAGAATATGCGTGGGTGAGGGGGCCTTCACGGCAACATGCTTGACACCCTCCTTCTCGATGCTGAACTTGCCGCCCTTCCGACTGGTGTATGCGCCTTTTGTCTTATAGCAGGCTCGTCCTGAAATGTTTACGGGGATACGGCCGCCGAGTGTTCTCAATGCTTTCGCGAGCTCATCGGCGCTGGTTAGTTTTACGATGAGGAGCTCGTTGCCGCTCGCTCGGTGATGGGGGCTTCGACTGAAATCATCCAGCCCGGCTTCCGTCGCATATTTCGCCCGCCACATCTGTGCTGGTCTGCAGCCCGTAATCTCAAGGAATCCCGCGTACATTGTACGGTCAGCCATGAGCCAGCCGAGGAAGGAAAGGGAGTCCCCGACCTTCGATGGGGCGTGGCCGAACTTGACCTTTATTTCGCCTTTCTCTCGCGAAGACGCCACGGGCGCAGAGGTTCTTGTTATTGGTGGCGACTCTCTTTCCGTCTTCGCGTCTTTGCGTCTTTGCGTGAGGTTCCGGGTCTCCGCGACGCCAGGGGCGGAGAACGTTCCCTTCGGAACCCAGCCGGGAGGGCCGGGTTTGATGTTCTCGTCGTCGAGGTTCCAGATATCGTGAGCACGCGGCCAGCGAGGCGGGCCAAGAGCCAGGCCGTAGAGCATTCGGCTCTCCACAAACCGCTTTGCGCCAAGAAGAACACCCTCGGGCGTGGAGCCCGTGATGCGGATGAGAAAACGCAGAGGAGGCGTGTCATCGGTAGAAACATTGTCTTGATTCGCCAGGGACACCAACATCGCGGCGTAAAATGGGCTGCGGTCGAATTCGACGAACCCGACGTTTCGTCCGGGGAAGAAGTATCCGAAGCCGCCAACGTAGAATCCTCGCGTTTCGGTGAATGGAGCGGCGGGCATATTGCCGAGAGGAGCGTAGTAAAGCTCTCGGTCAAGGGACCAGTAGCTGGGATAGGTGAAAAGGACTGAGTTCGTGGTGGGGCGTCCGACGGCGATGACGTGCCATTTGTCGCTTACAGCGAAGGGCGTGGCGAGAACCTGCTCATCGCTCAGAAGGAGGGCCGAATCGCTTCTCTTCCTCAGGGCTGTGAATATCAGACGGCCGGCTTG
>JABMQX010000859.1 GCA_013203085.1 bacterium
CCTCTTCTGCATTTCCTCCGGAGAGAGCTGTTCCTTCCGCAAGGAGGAAACAAATTCCCTGTATTTCTTAACCTGTTCCATCTGGAATTGCTGAAAGGTAACCTCTGCTTCTTTGGCACCGCTTGCCACAACGGACACGGCGGCTCGCTCAGCAAGGCACCCTACAACACAAAACAGCGTTAGCACCAACGATCGCATTGCTTTCTTCACAATCAATCCTCCTTTCGTCTTTGATCATCCGCCGAAGGCATGACCCGGTAAACAAGCGGGAAGGAAATCGAACCCTTCCGCGATAAGCTCCGCTGAGATTGCTGCTTTTCCCGCCGGTTTAGCCTCTCTTTCCTCATTCAACTTTCATCATGGCGACCGGAACCGAGGTATATCCCTCTCATCTCCAGGTCCAGCTCCTCCACGTTGTCAGCATATTTCTGAGCCTCGTCCTGGCTTATTTTTCCTGCCTTGAGAAGTCTTATCAAGGCCTGATTAAAAGTCTGCGACCCAAAAACGCCGCCTTTCTTGATGGCGTCGTAGAGTTCGCTCGTCCTCCCCTCGTGGATGATTTTGCGAATAGTGGGCGTCGAGAGCATGATCTCGCAAGCGGGAATCCGTCCTGCACCGTCTTTCATCGTCAGCAACCTCATGGAGATAACCCCCTTGAGAACCAAGGAGAGCTGCATTCGGATTTGCGGGTGCTGGTATGGGGGGAAGTAATTGATGATCCGCTCAACGGTTTGCGCCGCGTCCACGGTGTGCAGAGTGCTCAAAACGAGATGCCCTGTCTCGGCGGCCATGATAGCGCTGGACATTGTCTCGAGGTCCCGCATCTCACCGATCAAGATGACGTCGGGGCTTTGGCGGATGACGTGCCGGAGTGCGGAGTGAAAGTCAAGGGTATCCATTCCCACTTCTCGCTGGCTGATGACCGATTTCTTATCGGTGAACACAAACTCCACGGGGTCTTCAATAGTAATGATATGCTTCGGTTCCCTCTGATTGATATACTCGATCATGCTGGCCATGGTTGTAGATTTGCCGCTGCCAGCGATCCCTGTGATCAGCACCATCCCCCGCGGCTCCAAGGAAAGCTTTTCGAGAACCTCAACTGGAAGATTCAACTCCTCGAAGGTCCGAATCTTGTCACGGATGGATCGGAAAACCATTGCCCGGCTCCCTTGCTGCCAGTAGACATTCACCCTGAATCTTCCTATTCCCGGGCGTCGAAAGGCGAGATCCATCTCCCGCTGTTTCATAAAGAAGGCTTTTTGCTCCTCGTCCATCAGTGATTCGCTGATTTCCTCAACATCCTTGGGTGAGAGATCGGTGCCCGGCAAAGCCAGGAGTTTGCCATCCACCCGCAAATGGCACTGGCTATAAGCCCTGAGATACAGGTCCGAAGCTTCTTGCCTCACCATCTCCCGCAAAAGGTCGTCAACGTTCATTTTTTCCCTCCGCCGAGACACGTGATGCGTATAATCACACGCTCGGGCAGCGACACTGTTCAGTGGCCCAGACTCTTTACACGAGTCGAATTCTATCAAAGTAAGGTCGGAGAGCCAAAGCCTTTGTGCCCTTCTTGCGAGAGAAAGGCCCGTCAGTCGGTTGGAGGAAACTTGTGCCGCCCGTCTCGTTGCACCTTCCCCTGTTTCTTTGCGCCTTGGCGCCTTTGCGAGAGGCGTCCCCCGTGCCGTTTCCCTCGCCAAGACGCTAAGCATGTTTTCCTCAGAGATAGTGCATTCGCGCCGGGTTTCCTGTCGCACAATCCGTTACAGAGTTTTTGGCTTGACCGTTCTCCAAGCATAGCCGTACAATAGTCAGCGTTGTTCCGGGACAAACGCTCGGAGGTGAACATCATGTGGAAATGCGTGTGCGGAGAATTCAATAACGATGACCTCGAGTTTTGCGTGAGTTGCGAGAGACCCCGTCTGGGCGATGCCGGTCCTCAAGCCAAGAAAGAGAAACAACTCACAACCCGGTCAATGTTTCGTAGAATACAGGATTTCATCCTGTTCGACATAGCTTTCTGCGCCATGGTAGCTCTTTACTGCGTTTCTGTGGAGCACATCGGAAATCTGCTTCCCCCGGAACGCTTCGGGAGAATCGAAGTTCCGGAATCCCTCAAGACCACCCTCCCCATCATCGCCATCATTCTTTTCCAGATCCTCCTCGCCATCAACGTCCTGCGAATGGTTTACAACTCCGCCCTTAACTCCGAAAAGAACACTCTGTTCCTCCAGCGAATCTACCAGATGCTCAAGGAAAACGAGAAAAAGAAGCGGGACGACGAGTGAAAGCAGCGCGCTGAGCTATCACAGAGCTGAAGAGGCGCCATTCCATCTCGTCATTTCGTACGGTTTTCAGCCTTCATCGGGCAAAATCAGGACTTTCTCCTCTGACCCCTGATAGGTTGTGGCGGGTTTCACAGTGCACCCCGGCCTGACCAACACGTGGTCGAGGAATGCGCCCTCGCGGACAATGGCATTCCGGCAGATGATGGCGTGCGTAACTTTGGCCCCGTCCATCACCTGCGCCCCTTGATCCACAACCGTGTAGGCTCCTATGGAACATTTCCCCAGCATAGCTCGAGGGTGAACTGACGCCAGAGATGATACCTCAACCCCCGGAGCAGCTTTTGGCGCATTCTTTCCCCGTCGCGAGCTCAATCCATCAATCACAATTCGGTTGACATCGAGGAGGTCTTCGGGAAAGCTCACGTTAGACCAGAAGCCACTGAGCTCGTAAGCCCCGACCTTGTGGCCGTTTTCGACCAGAAGTGTCAGGGCGTCGGTGAGTTCGTATTCCTCCCTTGGAGAAAGATCAACGCGATCCAGCATGTCGAACACATTCGGAGTGAAGA
>JABMQX010000860.1 GCA_013203085.1 bacterium
GAAGCAGAACGTGCCGCCCCCGTGGAGAACGCGGAAAACGCGACAGAAACTCCTCGTACACACGGCTTGCCCTGGCGTACATTTCTCGGTCATAGTAGAAATCGGCGACATTCGTCAGTGCTTCCTCTCCCTCTCGACCGATGCTGCTGTCGGCGTATCTCTTCAAAGCCGCGATTGCCTCGAGTTCTTCGGACCTTTTGGAAAGCGCGTCATTCGCCTCCTTCGCCAATCCCTGACGACACAGCGCCTCGGCTCGTGCGGCTTTCCTCCGCACAGGCACGTCGGAGGACCTCCGGCTCAGGTAACCCAGGATCGCCAGCGCCTCCCGATAATAACCGAGCCGTTCGTAACAAGTTCCCCAATCGTAGAGCAGATGCTCTCTGGACCCGGCAGTCGCCATCTTTGGATAGCTTCTGTACAACCGCTCAAATTCCGCAGCCGCCTCCGAGAATTTTCCCGCTTCCATGAAACTCTGCGCCATCGCGTAGGAGACCTCCGCCCCTTCATCTGTCGTGCGGTCAACGTTTTCGCCAAGCAACTCTCCCAGCCTCGCCAGACCATCCTTTCGAAACGCACATTCCGGGTGCTTGCGGAGAAGCCTGAACCAATTCACGGCTGTTGTACGGTCGCCGAGATCGCTGCTGCAAAGCCCCAGCAGATAATATACCTCCGGCAGCTTCGATATGTTCTGTTTGAAATCTCGGTCAACTCGGGAGAACAGGCCGCCGTTGATCTCTTCCTCCAAGAATCGGCGACATTGATCCAGCTTAGCCTGCTTGTACAGTGACCAAGCCAGGCCGACAGCCGCATCGTCCTCAAAAGCGTTGTCACCGAACAGAGCAACTTGCTTGTATGCCTTGATTGCGTCAGAGAAATTATCGGGACTTGTTTGTCCCCAACGGTAGAGAGTTTCCCCAACCATGAACTGAGCCCGGACGGACTGATAGCTCTCAGCCAGTCTCCGGTAAGCGCCAGCAGCCTGCTCCCACTTTTCCAGCCTGCTCGCGCAGTATCCGGCCCGCGAAAGCGCTGTGGCGACGATTTCGCTGCGGCGACTCCACAGCTCCCCACACCGGAGGTATGCGGTTAGCGCATCATCATAGGCTTCACGAGCTTCCTGAGGAAGAGCCTCTTCATGGCTTGCCACTCCCCGTGCGATAATTTCTTCCGCCTTCTGGAAGTGGATTTCGCCGATGAGATAAAAAGACCTGTAGGAAAATTGCGACTCAGCCTCGGAGTATTCCTCCTGATATGCCCTGAGCGCGGCAAGGGTGGCTTCTCTTTGCCCCTTCCCCGATTGAAAGAGCGATTGTGCCGAATAGAACACGGCAGCTTCCCGCCTGGCATCCTCCCGGAACTGCTCGGCAAACTTCGCGAACTCCCCCGCCGCAAGGTCGAAGAATCCTCGCTGATAAAGTTCTTGGGCGAAGGCGTACTGTCTGTCCGCGGGAGAGCGCACAACCGTTTCAGCCCTCCCGCAGGAGACCGACCACGTCAAGCTGAAAGCGGTGATTATGCAAAAACAGGCTCGCATCTTTCTCCATCCGACATTTCCCCGATCTCGCAGGGTCCGGTCATGCAGTGGCTATTGTGGGCCCTTCTTGATTGTCGCACCAGGCTGCAGCGTCGTCAAGTCCATATCATCTGATAGTCCGGCCGCTTTTTGGCTCGCCATGAACTCAACCTATCCTGTCGGACAAATTCTTGACGGGATGGACAGGATTTGCAGGATCGGCTTGATCCTGTTATCCTGTCGGAAAGCTTTTTGACATCCATGATAAGTGACCTTCAGTGGTAAAAGGAGTTACCCTCGCCCTGGCAGCTTCTGGGTGACGTTGGCGACGCCGCATCTGCTATTACGGACTTTTTCAATCCGGTTTATTGGTCAGCGGTCGAGCGTGACCGGACATCCATTTGCGTGCATCCGGCGACAGAGCCTTGGCAAAAGATTGAGTTTGGGTAAACCCGCCGACCTCGAAACAGGATGAACGGCATATCCCAAGCAATGGCTCGATCACGCAGTCAAACAAAGGCGAGAGAGGAGAAAATGATAGAAAAGCTCAAAGGGAATCTTTTGGTCGGCCAATCAGGCGGACCGTCGGCAGTAGTCAACAGCAGCCTCTGCGGAGTGATTCAGGAAGCGATGCAGCATGAACAGATCGAAGGCATTTACGGTGCGCGGAATGGTGTGGAGGGGCTGTTGATGGAGCACATCGTAGATTTGAGGCGTGAGAGGCCGAGCACAATTGAGGGATTGCGGCGAACCCCTACGATGGCTCTTGGCTCATGTCGTTACAAGCCTGCGGACGAGGACTACGAGCGAATTCTGGACATCTTCTCCGCCAACAACGTGCGGTACTTCTTCTACATCGGCGGCAATGATTCCATGCACACTACCCACGAGATCGGGCGAATCGCTCGCGAGCAGGGCTACGACATCCGCGTGATGGGCGTGCCGAAAACGATAGACAACGACCTGGCTTTCACGGACCATAGCCCGGGTTTTGGAAGCGC
>JABMQX010000861.1 GCA_013203085.1 bacterium
CGACAAGTTGCCTGACGCCTGGGAACAGCTCATTGTGGATGCTGACCCGGATGATGAGATAGACGACGTGAGCGGCGTGCTGAAAGATGACGATTTCGACGGCGACGGCAAGACGAACAACGAGGAATACCTCGCCGGCACAGACCCTACAGACCCTGAGTCCACATTCATCGCAGCTCCCGGGAAAGGATCGTGGGCGATTTCGTGGGAAAGCGTCGCCGGGAAGTTCTACAGAGTCTATTACTGCAACGAGCTCGGCGAAGAATGGATTCTGCTGGGCTTTGAGCTGCCCGGCGATGGGGCCACCTACATCGTGGTTGACGAAGTGGGGGCCGGCCTGTTCCGCAGGTTTTACAAAGTTGGCGTGCATTGAGCCACCGGCAGGATTCGGGGCGCCGCGCCTCTCTGGCCTTCAGAAGTAGTACAGAACGGACAGAAGAAAAGTACTGAAACGGAGCGCGACGCGTGCGCTGATGCCGCTTGGAATTGAGGGGTTGCAAAATTCTGCTGATTTCGATTGATTTCTAACGCGGAGCGCTGATATTATTCGTGAAAACTTTCTCCTATCCGCCGTGCATCTTTCTCTCTTCATCAAAGCGGCGGGGATTTGAGTTTGTTGGAAGAACAATCCTATAGGTGCTTCTGTCCTCTCATTCTTGTCGCACGGAAAGAGGGCAGGAAACAACGGGAAGCGGGTGAGAAATGCTTGAACATCTGCCGTGGATAGTCGCAGGATTGGCTGTGGGGCTTTTTGTTGGGTACGCCTTCGGGAGATACAGGGGCGCGAGCGAGGGTTCCGAGGGGCTCGACCTCGAAGACGAAATCGCGGAAAGCGGCTCACCGAGAACCGCCCCCTCCTCCTCTGATGCCAAAACCGACACAGTGCAAAAGGTTTACATCAGGCGTGGGGGAAGCCATTATCACAGAGAAGGGTGTTCGCATCTGCGCCACCGCGGGCACACCGTCACAAAAGAGGAGGCTCTGAAAAAAGGCTTTCGGCGATGCCCAAGTTGCGGACCTTGACTTCTCTCATTTCGGCGTAGTCAACGAAAACAATGTCGTGCCTTTGGTGTATCATCCGGGATTGACTCACGTGTCTTCGGGAAATCAGTACCGACCGTATTTCAATCCGCTTTCGATATATTGGAGGTAGTTCTCCTCCGTTTTCTTTGACAGAGGCACATTGATCGGCGCCGCCGTCGGCATCAACACAAATCCACCCCCCTCTTTCGCCTCATCCATAGCTTTCTTCACCAGAGAGTCTATCCTCTCGCGGCTCGAATGTTCCAGCTCCCTCAGCTCGATATTTCCGAAGAGACAGAGCCTTTCCCCGTATAGTTTCTTGACCTCGCCCATCTCTATATCACCATCCGGCGGAGGCTCGATGGGGTCAAGGCCCTCCGCTCCAGCCGCCACAATTTGGTCGAGGATTCTCGCCGTCTTGCCGTGACTATGGGCCCTCGCAAAACCCCCAACCTCCTTGATCGCCTGACATATCTCTTTCAGATAACCGGTAACGTATTTCCGAAAATACTCCGGTGAAAGATAGGGCGGCGTTGCGTATTCCGGGCCGCAAATCCGAAAAATCACATCGCTGACGTTGTATCGGAGGACTTTGCGAAGATTTTCCATCTGGCGTTCATGTATCGAGTCCAAGAAGTATTTCATCCGCCTTTCCTCGGAGACAGCATAGATTAGGAACTGCCCCATCTCGAAGAGTTCCGCAGCGACGCAAATCGGGTCGTCCACAGAAATCATCATTAGCCCCTTTTCCCCGAGAGCCTTCCGCTCCGCAAGAAAGTGGCTCATATCCAACTCCGGCGGCTCGTACGGAATCGCGAGATAGCGGTCAATGTCCTCGATGTTTTTCAGGAGATGTTCCAGGGTCCAAAGGGTATGAAGGTCATCGTCCTCCCTGTGCAGGGACGTCAGGCGCCCCTTTGACGTGTGATACGTCCTGCGGGTGAAGCCGCTTTTTCCCTCTCGCCAGGTTTCGACTTCCATTCCCGGAACGCTGGTGCTCTTCCACTCCGGCTCGAGCATGTACATGCAGTCGGTCTTCTCACGAATCGCCTCCATCAGGCGACAATACGATGGTTCCTCGTTCTCCCAGGCGATTCTGTTCCAGCCGACCAGCTCATACGTGGAAATCGGCGCCCGGTCCGTCGGCTCATGCCGAAGACATCTCAGAAGCCTTTCTTTCGAAGAAAGCTCAGCCATAGGAATGCGATTCTCTGTGCACAAGGGTCGTTAGCCAGCGGGGTCGCCGAATCCTCTGAGGAACCGAAGCTCGCCGTCGCTTGCTTCGCTTTCCCTGCAAACGAGAGGCTTCGATGGCCGCTCGGGCCGCTGTCCTCACGGGAGCTCCTGGGCACGGTAGAAGCGGCGCCTCACAGCGCCATCTGTCGGAGGGACGCCGGTTTCTGTTCCATCGTCGGTGACCCGAATGAACGCTCCGTCGGCCAGGATAGGCGCCCCCAGCGGCTGCCATTCCATTCCGCTGCCGGGGAAGTCATCTGTGTACTCGACCTGGTAGGTTTGACCGGCGGTGCCCTCAAATGAGAATATAAATGCCTCCCCAAGACAGACTTCACCCCACGGCCTTCTTATCTCGACCATATCAAACACTTCGCCGTTCGGTCGGGTTGCTGAGAATGTTGCGCGCCACCTCCCGTTGCCGAGGGGTGCGATGTCCACGCTAAGGAAGCTATGTGAAGAATTGTCGAACGCCTTCGTGTAATACGTCTCATTAAGCTCATCCCACATCCATGATCCGGGCTGGTCCCATCCGAAGGATCTACTGTAGATAGGCGCGCCACCAGCCCCCTCGACGAAATACAGCAGGCGATAATTGTCAACGTACGTCTCGCAGCGTTCATAAAAGTGGTCGTGCGAGCCGACAACCGCGTCCACGCCGTACTGCCGGAAGAGCGCGTCCAGAAACCTCAACCTCAAAGAGTTGTTCTTTCCCCAAGGGCCTGAACTGTAAGGAGCAGGATGAAAGCACACAAACGTAAAATGGCATTGTGCTTTAGCGACCTCGAGCTGGCTGACCAGCCACTCGTGCTGAGGGCTCCCCGGATGGATGTCCGGGGGGCCTTCAGTCGGGCCGCACCCTACGTCATACTCCGGATCAGAATCACGATTCGTGTCCAGTACAATGAAGAAAGCGGGACCGTAGCGAAACGAATAAAACCTCTCAGCCCATTCCGGATGCTCTCCCTCCAGGCCGTTGAGAGGAAGAACGAAATAGGACTGATATGGCAGGATTGCCTCGTCTTTGTATCCTCCCTGCCGGGCCATGTACTCGTGGTTTCCTATAGCCGGATAGAACGGGCAATTCCCGGCAAGGCTTTCTCCTCCTACGGAGGGGGCAACGCTCTCCCAAAAGATACCCCAATAATAATCTGAGTCGCCGGAGGACACGAGGTCTCCGGTATGAATCACGAAGGCGGGGTTGAGCGCCCCCATCGCTTCCGCAACAGCTTGGTGCTCCGGACCACTGCCCCGCGTGTCTCCGTAAACGACAAAGGTGAACGGAACATCTTCCGTCGGAGCCGTCCTGAATCCGCCGGTGAAAAAACTCCCCTCGCCCTCAGCAGGAATCCTGACACGGTAACGATAGGCTGTTCCCGGCTGCAAGTTGTCGAGGAAAAACTCATGTCGCTGGTCGCTGCCAACGTTCACGATAGAGCTGTTCTGAGTCCCCTCCACCCAGTATTCGACGCTCCCATCACTCGGCACATCGCTCTCCCAACAAATGATGATGGAAGTCTCGGTAACACTCTGAAGATACGGGCCCACGGAGAATGAAGGCACAGCAGCGTCGCCATGAGACAGGCACCCCCACCCTGCCGCAAAAGCTATGAGCCATGCCGCCTTTTTGCGGGCAATTCTTCCCGGCGCACCACGGGCATAGGTCAGGAGAATGGGGAGAATAGTGGCGAGAAAACTCGTCTGCACGATCGAAGACGACTCGCCGCGAAAGCGAGACCTCTCTCGCAAAGGAACCTCTCCCATAGGAAACAGGTTTCGATCCA
>JABMQX010000862.1 GCA_013203085.1 bacterium
AGCCGTAGAGGTTCGTGTAATCCTCAAAGTCATCCTCGAAGATCGGCTCTCTCGTCGGAGGTGACCAGTTGAAGCCGATGCCGATCTTGTCGAAGTCGAGCACATCAACATTGGGGTCATCTCCTCTTGCCTCGACTCTGAGGGTGTGCAGTCCGGGCGTGGTTTGGAACTGTTCCAGGGAAATGTCAGTGAATATGTGCCACCCTCCGGTCGTGAAGGTAATGGTGCCCACAAAGGTCTCATCCCAGTAAGCAGCGAAAGTTGTCAGCCACGGCCAGTCAACCCTGAAGATGAGTTTGACCCAGCCGCCCTCCGGATCACCGGCGCCGGGCGCCGGAACGTCAAAGGTGTATCGCCACCAACTGTCCGGACTGATCCATCCGATCCCCCTGCCGGGAACGCCATATACAGGAACCTCCCAGATGCCTATATCATCCAGAGGGCGATAGTCCTTCGGCCCTCCCTTGTTCGGATGCCAGAAGTCGTTGCCGGGGTCCAGATCGTCAGCCGACGAACCATCCAACGCAGGAATAGTCACATCCGCAGTCCAGGGCCATAGTCCTCCGCCGTAGTTGAAGTCCTCCGCCTCTCTGATCTCCAGGGTTATCATCTTCTCATCGGTGGGCGTGGAAAGGGGTCCTTCCTCTCCTGCCGCGTTGACCGCTGCAACCCTGTAACTGTAGGTGTTTCCCGCCACAACTGCCGCGTCAAAATAGGAGGACCCCGTCGCAGCACCCACCTCCTCCCATGCCTGACCGTTCGCGCTGCGATAGACGCGATAACCCACAACACCTTCCTGAGAGCTCGCGCTCCAGCTCAAGTGCCCCGCAATAAGCATATCCACGGCGAGATTCTCCGGCGCCGAGGGCACTTCATAAACTATATCGTCTCCGTAGATGTCCACGGTCGTCCCGGGGAAAGAAACTGAGCCAGCGAAGTTGAGGGCGCCGCTGGCATCTCCGGGAACATTCAGGGAATAGGCGAGTTCGGTCACGCCGCCACCGGTCAGAGTCCATGCGATGGTGTTTCCTACGATAATTCCGCCGTGGGTAACGCTTCCGGGGACTACCGATAACCCCGTCGGAATGTTCTCCGCCACCGTGACGGTGTCCGGTGGATTGTCAGGATTGATCCTTACCGATAAGGATGTGTCGGCGGTGGCCCCCGCCTCGTAGCCTGCGGGCAGAGTTCTCACGGCATATGCGTCCGGCAGGATCGTGGGCCGTGGCGGACCCTGGTCGTTAACCCTGAAATCGCTGAATTCCACTGTGGTGAGAAAGCCCGGCTCGTTGCTGCAGAGGCATATCCCTACCAGGACCGGGTCGGCCATAGATAGCTCGTGTTGGGCTGCTGCTTGATGTTCCCAGTTGTCACCATCGTAAGAATAATCGCCGTACCATGTATTGCCTTCACGCCGAATCCTCACCCAGAAAGGATGGGACAGTGGATGTGGGGGCTCAGCGACGCCGGTCCAGTCCGTCGCCGCACCCTGAGAATCTCTCCACTGGAATTCACCACCGGTCTGCCAGGTCGAGACCTGGTGGACCTCTGCCGAGCCAGGAGTATTGTTCTGCCGGACCATGACGCCGGCCTTCGCGTATATGTAAGTGCTCGGCGGGAATGGACTGACCATACAAACCGATACGGAGAAATCGCCGAACGCTTCAAGGTAGAGGTAGCGAAAGTTGTCAGCCGTGCCCCAAATATCGCTCCCGTCGGCGGTTACGGTGTAAGTGTCGCTCTGACCATCATAGGTGGTCTCCCCTGGTACCAGGGTAGCCGCATAAATGTCCTCAGCCTTGAGACCCCACGGATCCCCCGGGATGTCACTTTCCATCATGTTTTTCACATTTACGGTCACCGTATCGGTGCTGACGCCGGCGACTCCGTCGTCCACCTCGAGCTGGAAAATGAGGTCATCGTTGTAATCCCATACCGCAGGGGCGGTGAAGGAAGGTGTGGCCGTGTTTGCTCCGGTGAGGGTTGCCTCTGTCCCCTCGGTCTGGGTCCAGGAATAGGTGATGTTCCCCGAGGTCGTGGTCGAACCTGTTCCATCGAGGGTCACAGGGGTGCCTTCGTAAACCCTCTGATCAATGCCAGCGACGGCCGCGGTCAGCAGGTTCTTGACGGTGATGGCAACCTCATCGGTATCGGTATCCGTGCCGTCTCCGGCAGTGAACTCGAAAGTCAAGGCCGTATCGGCGTCCACGCCGGGTGTCGTGAAGGTGGCCACGGCTTTGTCGGAGTCGGTGATGGCCACAGTTGGTCCTCCCGTCTGCACCCATGCGAATCCGGACAGCGGCCCCTTGGTTGAGAAGGAGAGGCTCCCGTCGAGAGTGGCGGTGCTACGCTCCGGCACAACTGCATCGATGCCTTGAACGACGAGAGGTCTCACTGTCGCCTGATCACCAAAGACCTCCAGCTCGGATATTGACGTAAATGTGGCCATCCCACCGGGCGTGCCGTAAATCCTGATGCCGGTGCCCCGCAAAGTCGGAATGTAAAGGTCGTATCGCTCATAGGGCTCGCGGCCTTCTCGCTGGTCCGTGAAATCGTATTCCGGGGAAATCCGGGTGGGCACGTCAATCCAGGTGGCGCCATCTTCCGTGTACTGAACCCTCAGGTCCAAAAACCACCCGCCATCCCAGAACATGTTGCCGGTGTGGTAAGTGACGTGGTCGAAATAGATGGGTTGATCCCACAGATAGCCCCAGTAATCCTCGCTCTTGGCATTGCCGTCCCAGCTATCAGCGCTGTCATCCTGGATCACGCCATTGTTCATCTCAGGAACGGTCCCTCCATCAGGACAC
>JABMQX010000863.1 GCA_013203085.1 bacterium
CTCTTCATCCTCTTGTCGGTGACGGTCACGGGTCCACCAAGCTCTATCTGACGCCTGAAGGTGGGGATGACGCTGCCCTTGCTATCCAGGACGTTGCAGAAGCGTACTCCGACAGCAACTGTGTCGGACTCTTTGCGAGAGCTTACCAGCATTTCAACGATCCGTTTCGTGCACCCCATAACGCTGGTGGGATCGGCCGCCTTGTCGGTAGAAATAACAACAACTCTCTCCACACCGTGCTCATCTGCGACATCTAAGATGTTCTTTGTCCCCATTACGTTGTTCAAGACCGCCTCGTCGCAATTCACTTCTGTCAGATCAACGTGCTTGTGAGCGGCAGCATGGAAAACCACGTGGGGACGGAATTGAGCGAAGACCGCGGACATTTTGGGCTTGTTCGTCACGGAGCCGAGGACGGAGTAGATTCTCGCCTCCGAGTGTATCGGGGCGAGCTGAAGGCGTATGTCATGGAGACTGTTCTCGCCTTTGCCGACGAGGATCAAGGACTCCGGCGCGAATTCGAGGACTTGCTTGCAGATTTCTCCGCCGATCGAACCACCTGCGCCGGTGACGAGAACTCTTTTCCCACGCAGGTAACCGCTCGCCTTCTCGACGTCTGTGCTAATGGACTCCCTTCCGAGCACATCCTCGGTGTCCAACTCGTTCAAATCGCTTATCTGCCTTTTGCCGATGATCACGTCGTGCAAGTTCGGCACTGTCTTTACACTCACTTGAGTTTGGGCGCAAGCTGCAAAGACCTGCCTTTTCAGAATGCGCGTCGCCGAGGGTATTGCAATGATTACCTCATCAATTCTTTCCCGCTCGATGACCGATGGCAGGTCAACGATCTTGCCCATGACCGGTACCCCGTGAATCCTCAATCCGGCCTTCACCGGGTCATCGTCCAGGAATCCGACGGCGACACACGAACCGGCATTTCCGTAACGAAGGCTCCGTGCAATCGCCTCACCCGCGTCTCCTGCCCCGATGATGAGAGAGCGCGGTAGGAGTCTTCCGCGCTTCCTCCTGATCCGCCGGTTGCTTATCATCCGAAAACCGAATCTCGTTCCCCCCAGTAGAAACACCAACAACATGGCATCAATAATGAAAACCCTTCTCGGATAGCCGCTGAGTCTTGTTATGAACACCAATAGGGCGATAATGCACACCTGGCTGGAAGCTACTGCCTTTAGTATGTTCTCTAACTCGGTTATGCTTGCGTACTTCCATGAAGCCTTGTGCAGCTTGAAGAGCAAGAAGAAAAGAATGCGACAGCCGACTGCCAAAGACAATGTCCCGGCAAACACGTGATAGAACGATGTCTCAAGACCGGACAGCCCTACGACAAAGGACAGCCAGTAGCTTACGATGGCGCAGGCAACATCCGAAAGAAACAAGATGTCACGCCTTCCTCGCCAGAATCTTCGCATCGGTTGGAACACCCCTGCGCGTTTCGGTTACTTCAGGTTCCTATTGAAGTCACGTCCCGGACGATCTTTCTGCCCGGCTCCCTCCCGACAACTTAACTATCGGTTTCTTTTTCTTACCAGATTTTCGCCGGGAATGGAAGCCCTATTTTTCTATTCTCTGCCTCCTGCCAGCGAGAATCGAGAGCATTGACAACCGGCTAAAAGCATTTCGTCCACGACAGACAGACGTCTCCCCCAAGATAATCTGCTCTCCGGAAAGCAGATGCAACGGATCGTCCACTTCTCAACACGAGGCATCTCCCCACCTCCCTGAGATCAGATTTCCTCAAACAGTGTTTTCCCGATGAAAAAGAGGTTCCTTGGTCACAGTCCGCGACCTCGAGCTCTGGCTTTGTGCTCCGACCCGATGAGGCCACAGACGAAGCTTATGTCCTCCTCCGTCATCGCTGTCCCGCTCGGGAGGCAGAGTCCCCGTTCGAAAAGCCCTTCGGAGACCGGTCCCCCGCAAACACGGCACCCGGAAAAAACTGGCTGGATGTGCATCGGTTTCCACAATGGGCGAGCTTCGACATTGTTTTCCTCGAGGCGGAGCCTGAGGTTCTCGGGTGTGGCGCCGAACTTCTTGGGATCAATCGTGATGCATGTGAGCCACCGGTTGCTGCGGTAGTGTTCTGGCTCTGGCATGAACTCGATCCCCGGCAGGTCCCCCAATCGCGCCCGGTACGCCTCAAAAACGGCTCGCTTCCGATTCACTCGCTCATCAAGGACCCTGATTTGCCCTCGGCCGATCGCTGCCAGTATGTTGCTCAACCGGTAGTTGTAACCGATCTCGGAGTGCTGGTAATGGGGGGCGTCATCCCTCGCCTGCGTTGCGAGAAAGCGCGCCTCTTTCATC
>JABMQX010000864.1 GCA_013203085.1 bacterium
AATCTTGTCACATTCCTGGAGGGCGACTGGCAAAACAAGGTGGACCGCGGGCTCTTCATTGAGGAGGGCGAGGTTTCCCCCGGCGGCGTGCCGACAAAGGATACGTTCGTTTCCTGGGTGAAGGAAGCGAAACATTATGAGAAGTTCGGCAAGGACCCACGGGACTCCTGGATCGCGAAGGAGATGCGCCGGGAGCTCGAGAGTGCCCAACTGACCGGGGACCAGAAGCGGAGGTTGGATGAACTGGCGAAGGCGATGGGCCAACTCGAAAAGCTGCCAGGCGTCATGAAGTACAAGGATACGATCGAACGGGGCATGGCATCGGTGGACCCTGGGATTCGGGACCTCCATTTCGGAGTCTTCTTCGCTCAGAACTGGAAACAGTTGTGTTCTGACTACAAAGAGTGGTTTGCTGCCTTTTTTGAAGACACGAACGATTCCGGGCGTCGGGAGCAATGGCAGAAGGATGCGCACCTGAAAGGTGTGTTGGCGGTGCGGGACAAAGTGAAGCCGGAAAGGCACGACCCTCGGCAGATCGCGAAGCGTCCGGATGCGTCTTACGAGGAGTTGGCCGCGATGCCCTCGGACGACGCCAAAAGCCGAGAGGGAAGCGAGAAGACGAAGGAGGCCTGGCAGATTGTGCAGGAGGTGAAAAACCTTCTGATACGGTTGCCGGTTAAGGCCGATCTATCGCAACGGGCAAAGGGATTCGAGGGTTGTGGCCTGAGGGACAGAAGCCGGCATCTGGCTTCCTTGGTGGAAAGTTTCGCTCCGGGGAAAACGGGGTATCCGCCGCCGGATATCAGTCAGAAGATTGACAAGGTAATCCCAGTGGCTGAGCGACTGCAGGCGTCTTGGGAGAAGATATCGGGGAAGTGCGCCGAGATCGGTCGCTTGCGTGAGAAGATTCGAGGAGAAGGGGAAAGGTGGCGAGGTACCCTTGTGGCGAGTTTCGACGGCTCATTCGCGGCCGACACGCACCCTCGCCAAGACCCGTGCAGCGAGGAGGACCTGACGAATCTACAACAGATACTGGAAGAACTTGTGGTCCACGCCGAGCAGATCGACCAGCGCTGCCAGACAATTCATGGCGAGCGGGAGACCATCAAACGCTGTGGTGAAAAGGTGCTTGCCGGATTCGATACATGTCTCGTGGGGAAAGTAGCCGTCGGCGCCAGCCCAAGCGACCGGGAGAACCTTAAGGGTCTTGCCGAGATGCTGGGCCAGGTCACCGGAACTGTGGGAGAGATTGCCCGGCTCTGCACCCGGATTCGTGCAGACCAGCAGACGATCGAGAATGGAGGGATCATCCAGGACAAAGACAAGACGTGGAGGTCGAAGGTCCTTACGAAATTTGGGGCATATGTTGACGCCGAAGTCAGCTCTGTTACAATGGAAGAGGCCAGGCGGGATCTTGAAGAGCTGAAGGGACGCCTGGGGCAAGTGGAAAGCACAGCCGGGAAGCTTGCCGGATTCGTCAAAGCGCACTGGCCAACCGAAGTGGCGAGGGAGCTTTTCATTGACGAGGGCGAGGTGCCTCTCCCCGACACGGGCGTACCGGCTAAAGAAACCTTCGAGTCCTGGCTGGAGCGGGCGAAGGACTACTACAAGCTCAAGCGTGACCCTCGGGCTTCCTGGACGCCGGAGAGGCGAGTGGAGGCTATTGGCAAGGCCATCGCAGCTCTTCCCCCTACGGATTCGAGGCGTGAGAAGAACGAGGGTAGCCTCAAGGAGGCGGAGGCGCAGATTAGGACAGTTCGAGGTCTGCCAGCGATTGAGAGAAGCAGGGAGCAGATCGAGGAAACCGTCCAAACTGTCGGTCTTCGACTCGGTCAGATAGAATTCGATCTGTTCTTCGCGGAGAAGTGGCAGGGTGTGTGCCTCGCATACGAAGGCTGGTTTGAGAAGTTCCTGAGCGACACGGCGGACCAGGCTCGCCAGGAGCGATGGCAGAAGGATGCGTACCTGAAAGCGGTGTTGGCGATGCGGGGCAAGGTGAAGCCGGAGGATCATCCCCGGAAAATTGCGAACCGTTCGGATATGTCTTTGTTGGAATTGGCCAAGAATCCCTCTGAGGAAGCGAAGAGTCCTGACGGACGAGATAGCACGAAAGCGGCTTTGGAACTCATCAAGGACATTGAGTCGCGATTCCAGTCCGGAGACTGGGCGGTGTCAAAAAGCGTGGCAGCGCTCTCGGAAGTATGGAGGGAAAGGAAATGGGCCAAGCCGGCTGCGCACCTCAAGTCGCTTGTCGAAGCAGTGAAGCCCGGGCCGAAGCTGGTCGCGGCCGTGGACGAGATCCTCGCTTTTGAGGAACAAACCCGCAAGGAAATTGAGTCTCGCTGGAAAAGCATTGACGACGATCGAAAAGTCATCAAGGCTTCAGGCTCAAAGGTCCTCAGCGGATTCGACGACTACATAGAGGCTGAAGCCGGCTCCGCAGGCGACCTGGAAGGGTTGAAGACGAGACTGGAAGAAGTTGGAAGTGTCGCCGGAAATCTTGTCACATTCCTGGAGGGCGACTGGCAAAACAAGGTGGACCGCGCGCTCTTCATTAAGGAGGGCGAGGTTTCCCCCGGCGGCGTGCCGACAAAGGATACGTTCGTTTCCTGGCTTGAGGAAGCCAAACTCTACGAGAAGTTCGGCAAGGATCCACGGGACTCCTGGATCGCGAAGGAGATGCGCCGGGAGCTTGAGAATGCCCAGTTGACCGAGGACCAGAAGCGGAGGTTGGATGAACTGGCGACGGCGATGGACGCACTCGAAAAGTTGCCAGGTGTGGTGAAATACAAGGATACGATCGAACGGGGCATGGCATCGGTGGACCCTGGGATTCGGGACCTCCATTTCGGAGTCTTCTTCGCTGAGAACTGGAAACAGTTGTGTTCTGACTACGAAGAGTGGTTTGCTGCCTTTTTTGAAGACACGAAGGATTCCGGCCGTCGGGAGCAATGGCAGAAGGATGCGCACCTGAAAGGTGTGTTGGCGGTGCGGGACAAAGTGAAT
>JABMQX010000865.1 GCA_013203085.1 bacterium
CGGGCGTGTATCGGCTTCCAGCACAGTGCATGCTGTGCCGGCGAGCGATTGGATGGCGCGGGGGGCGAGAGACGTCCGACGGTTCCGGCCCCTTTACGATTGTGGCGCGGTTGCCTGATATTCATGCCGCGCATCTTTATTTAATTGGAGGTGTCAATTGTCTGTCCCTCGGATGTGGAAGGGTTGTCCGCGAAACACGAAGCCCTATTTCCCGCCGAGGGCAAATGACGCGGAGGGAGGATTACCTTGAAAAACGTTCTGGCTGGGTTGTTGCTTGTTATTCTCGTGGGAACCCTGTTCGTGGCGTTCGCTTCTGGGTCGCCGGGCTCATCTTCGGAAGACTCTTCCGCCGTAAGGAGTTCCCCCGAAAACAGCGAAACCCAGGGGAGGGGCAGTCTGTCCACGTGGCTGCTGTGGGGAATCGCCCCTCTTGGCGCGGCATTAGCTCTGGTTTTCGCCTGGCGTTTCTACAATTGGCTCATGGAGAAGGACGAGGGAACCGAGCAGATGATCTCTGTCGCCCAATACGTGCGGGAGGGAGCAAAAGCCTATATCAAGCGTCAGTACCGCACGGTCGCTATGTTTTTCCTTTTTGCTTTCTTCTTCCTTCTGTTTCTCGCATTGGTGCTTCAAGTGCAGCATTGGCTTGTTTCGATCGCTTTCGTGACCGGCGGCTTTTTCTCCGCGCTGTGCGGCTACCTGGGAATGAAAACCGCCACCAACGCCTCCGCGCGGACAGCCAACGCCGCAAGAACATCCCTCAACAGCGGGCTTCAAGTCGCGTTCCGCAGCGGGGCGGTTATGGGATTGATTGTTGTGGGCTTCGGTTTGCTTTACATCTGCGGCTGGTTCGCCGTCTTGCAAGCGAGGGGCGTCGATTTGAAGGAGACCACCCTCATCATGCTCTGCTTTGGCATGGGGGCGAGCTCGCAGGCTCTTTTCGCCCGCGTCGGCGGCGGTATCTTCACCAAAGCCGCTGACGTCGGCGCAGACCTCGTCGGAAAAGTCGAAGCCGGCATCCCCGAGGATGACCCCCGCAACCCTGCAACCATCGCAGATAACGTCGGCGACAACGTCGGCGACGTCGCGGGCATGGGCGCGGACCTCTTCGAGTCCTACTGTGGTTCCATTCTGGCCACAGCCGCCTTGGGAGCAACTGCCGGACTTGGCTTCAAATCGGTCATCGCCCCCATGGTCATGGCAGGGATAGGAATCGTCCTGTCCATTGCCGGCATATTCGCCGTGCGAGCAACGGAGGAAGCAACCCAAAAGAACCTCATCCGCGCCCTCGGCAGGGGCGTAAATCTCAGCGCGGTGGGAATCCTCGTCCTCGGATTTGCCCTTCTCGTGGGGCTGTTCTGGGACTGGAAGCCGGGAGCGAGCTTCTGGGCTGCGGCGAAGCCAGGAGCCGGCATTTGGGCTGCCGTTGCTACAGGGCTTATCGCCGGCATTATCATCGGGAAATCGTCCGAGTATTTTACCTCCGCCGATTTCAAGCCGACCCGGAGCATCGCCGACCAGGCATTGACCGGCCCCGCCACCGTGATTATCGCAGGCGTCTCCACGGGTATGCTTTCCACCGGCGTGCCAGTCCTCGCCATCGGCCTGGGCACTATGCTCAGCTTTGCCTTCGCGGGCGGTTTCGTAGATGCTGCGAGGGGGCTTTACGGCATCGGCATCGCTGCCGTTGGCATGCTGTCAACTCTCGGAATCACGCTCGCTACGGATGCCTACGGACCGATCGCTGACAACGCTGGTGCCAATGCCGAGATGAGCGGCCTCGATCCGGAAGTTCGGCGGCGTACCGACGCCCTGGATGCCCTCGGCAATACCACCGCGGCGACCGGCAAAGGTTTCGCCATCGGCTCCGCCGCCCTTACCGCACTCGCTCTTCTGGCCGCATATATAGACCAGGTGCGCGCCGGACTGGAAAGGATCGGGCGCGAGACCATTTACATCGCCGGCGAAGCCGTCGGCGTCGCCCAAGCATCCCTGGCGGACCTCATGCGCTATTACAATGTTAATCTCTTGAACCCCAAGGTTCTCCTCGGGCTCTTCTTCGGTAGCGTCCTTGCCTTCGCCTTCTGTGGCCTGACCATGAAAGCCGTCGGCAGGGCCGCGGGCAAAATGGTGAATGAGGTCAGACGCCAGTTCAGGGAAATCCCTGGCATCATGAGTGGAGAAGCCAAACCAGATTACGCCGCCTGTGTCGACATTAGTACCCTGGCGGCGCAGAAAGAGATGATTCTTCCATCCCTCATGGCTCTCATAGCCCCCATTGTCGTCGGGCTTCTTTTGGGCGTTGCCGGCGTCATGGGACTCCTCGCCGGAGGGCTTGCATCCGGTTTCGTACTCGCCGTTTTCATGGCCAATGCCGGCGGCGCCTGGGATAACGCAAAGAAATCCATCGAAGCGGGGCGGCACGGGGGCAAGGGTTCTCCCGCCCACAAGGCCAGCATCGTGGGCGATACCGTCGGCGATCCTTTCAAGGACACATCAGGCCCTTCGCTCAATATCCTGATTAAACTGATGAGCATGGTCAGCATCGTGGTTGCCGGGCTTGTCGCCAAATTCGCCCCACAAATCCAGAATTTCCTCGGAATTGGAGACTGACGCCGACGAGATAGGGTTGCCGCATCTATATCCGCCTCCAGAGGCGATGGTTCACCGTTATCAAACCGGTATCGGAGGGGGAGGCCATGGAAAGAGTCAATGAGAACGAAAAGGAATTCCGTTTCCAGGACAGCGGCCCAAAATACCTCTTTCGTGGGCCGAAGCACGAATGGGGGATCATCGTCTTTAAGCCCGGCCAGGAGCTCGGCGCCCATTTCCACGATGAAGTCGAGGAGACATTCTTCTTCCTCGAAGGTGAACCGAAAATGGTCGTTGACGATGCGGAGTATCGGGTGAGAGAGGGAGATGCCTTCCGCATCGAGCCCAAAGAAAAGCACAACATCATCAACGACAGCGATTCCGACACCCGCATCGTCTTCATCAAGTGCCCGTACCTGCCGAAGGATAAGACGGCGGTGTAATGCTCTGCCTCTCTACGTCATGGAAGAGTGTAAAACGCGGGGACACAAAGGCCCTGAGGCGAAGGGTCAATAGCTATGCTCGGAACTTGGGGTCTATCCTATCCCGCAGGGCATCGCCGAAGATATTGAAGGCAATCACAGTTATGGCGATTGCCAGTCCCGGAAAGACGCTCATCCACGGCTGTGACCTGAGATAGTCGCTGCCGAGATTTACCATTGATCCCCACGTCGGCAACTTCGTGGGACTGGCGCCGAGACCGAGGAAACTCAGCGCCGATTCCGCGAGGATGAACCCTCCGATCTTCAAGCTCGCGGCGACTATCACCAACGGCATGCAATTCGGCAAGAGATGTCTGAAAATGATCCTCCTCGCCGGAGAGCCGACCGATTCCGCGGCTATCACATATTCCTTAACTTTCTGCGAAAGCACCATCCCCCGCACCAACCTGGCAAAACTCGCCCAGCCCACAACAGAAAGCGCCAGGAACACCGTCGTGATTCCCGGCCCGAGCACTACGCTTATGGCTATTGCAAGAAGCAGGCTCGGAAAGGCGAGCGTCAGGTCAATCAAGGCTCGGATTCCGGCGTCAACGATTCCCCCGAAGTAGCCGGAGACCAACCCTAAAGAAACCCCGATGGCAAGCGAGATGGCAGTCGCTGTCACCCCTACGAAGAGGGATACCCGGCTGCCATAGACGACCAGGCGAAAAACATCTCGCCCCATGTGGTCTGTCCCGAAGGGATGTTTCCAACTCGGCGGCAGTTTCGCAGGCGCGTAGTACAGTTCGCGAGTCTTCGGCGGAGAAATGAGCGGTGCGGCAATCGCCGTCAATAGAAGAAAGACAATGATCGCCCCGCAAGCCGTACCCAGTCTGTTTCCTCGGAAGATTCTCAACCTCATTGCGACGCGGTGCGGAATCTGGGCTTAGAAAAAAGTTCGTGACAAGCCTCACGAAAGCTCGATTTTCTCGCTCACCTCGTGCTGTTTCGCCACGATGATAGGGATATGGCTCATACCCGCCTTCCTCAGGTGCTTTTCGGCAGCGCTCCTCGCCAGGTCAGGGGTGTTGCAGTCGCGGCTGATATGGGCAAGAACGACTTTCGCAAGCCTTTCGTGAGCTATCTCAGCGAGGAGTTTTCCGGCGCTTTCATTAGAAAGGTGTCCCGTCTTTCCCAAGATTCTCTGCTTCAACGACCACGGGCGGTGGGTTGTGTTCTTGAGAAGGTTCTCGTCGTGGTTCGCCTCGATGATCACGCAGTCGCAGTCTTTCATCCTCTCGCGGATCAGTCCCGTAATAAATCCCAGATCAGTGGCCACCGCAACCTTCAGACCATTGCACAATATCTCAAAGCCCACTGGGTCAATCGCATCGTGAAGCACCGAAAAGGGATTGATCGTTACATCCGCGATGGAGAAGGGGTCGCCGTTCGAGAAAAGGCGAAGGTTGTGGGGCAGCGAACCGGTTGCCTTCTCAATTGCCTCGGCAGTAAGGCGGTTTGTATAGCAGAAGACTTTCGGGTGGTACTTGAGGAACTTGAGCCCCTTGATGTGATCGGTGTGCTCGTGGCTGATCAGCACGGCGTCAATTTGCGCCGGGTCAACCCCAATCTGTTCCAGCCGCTGTGAAAGTTGCCTCGGACTGAACCCGATGTCAATCAAAATGCGAGCATTAGCGAAGGAAAGGTAGATTGCGTTTCCTCCACTCCCGCTGCCCAGAATCCACAGTCGCGTCATTTCACTCGCCCTCGGAAACCGAATCAAGAAAAGCTCTCATTTCCACTATAATCTGCGCCTTATTCTCTGTCAAAAGATATATTGCCGTAACCCCTCAGTTTCGGGTGGACATGAACTCACCGCAGAGAGCGCGGAGAGCGCAGAGAAAAAACATGGATGTCTCCGATGGGCAAAGAGAACATCGCCGCAGGAGGTCAGAAGACTCGGCAGACCTCTCGTTTTCTCATATCGTCAGCTC
>JABMQX010000866.1 GCA_013203085.1 bacterium
TAATCATGTCTTGCGTCGTATTTCTGAGCTTGGGGTTGGCTCTCGGTATCGCGGATGCGGATATCGAGGAAGGTCTCGTGGGCCACTGGAAGCTCGACGATGGCATTGATAACCCCGCCAGCACCGTTGCCGCGGACAGCGTCGGCGACAACCATGGCACGCTGTTCAACGGTCCGGAGTGGACGGATAGCGTGCTTGAGCATGGAGGCGCACTTTCGTTCGATGGTGGCGATGACTTCGTGGAAATACCACACTCGGACGACTTCACCTTTACCGCGTCGGACAGCTATACCGTTGCGGCATGGGTGAACGTAACATCGTTGCCCGGCCAATGGACGGGGATTGTAACCAAAAGCCGGGACACAGATGCCGACGACTGGTACGGCCTCTGGATTAACCCCAGCAACCAGTGGCACTTTGCCGGCGGCGGGGACGGAAGTCGCCGTGTAGAATACGGCACGGTCACCACGGGCTGGCACCATCTGGCGGGTGTTTACGATGCCGACGCAGCCACCTTGAAGCTCTACGAGGACGGCGAGCTTCTTGGCCAGAACAGTGGAACGATCGTTACTATCGGTGCCGGCGACCTGTGGATCGGAGGGGCAAAAAGCGTCAGCGAATATCTGAATGGGGCCGTGGACGACGTCCGCATTTACAACCGGGCTTTGAGCGCCGAAGAAATCACGGAGCTTATGGAGTGGACGGGAGCCAGCGTCAGCGCGGGACCGGACCAGAGAGTCGAGGGCGGCACGGTGGTGACCCTCACCGGGTCCGGCCCCCCGGACGCCACCAGCTTTGCCTGGGAGCAGATCATCACGGCCGACGAGCCGGCCGTCTCCCTCTCCAATCCCAACAGCGCGACCGCTACCTTCACGCCGCCGGCCCGCGAGATTGGCTACATCCTGACCTTCCGTCTGACCGTGGTCTCTCCGACCTTTGGAACGAGTTCGGATGAATGTCTTGTATATGTGACAGCTCCCAATGAACCGAAGCTCGCCCCTGGAAACTTCCTCCTTTATCCCCAACACCTGGGTTACAGGCTCCAATGGGACCCGCTCGTGGACGCGGAGGAGTATGGCGTCGGCTTCAAGGTGGGACCGGGCATGTACTTCTACTTTTGGACGGGGACGAACGAGGCCTACTATGACTTGACGAACCTGACGGAGGGGGAGCCGACCGTGATCGCGGTCAAAGCCCGGAATAAGTACGGTGACGGCGTCGCTTCGGACGATATGACTTTGATGCCCATGCGGAACTACGCACTGCCGGACACTCTCGGTGGAACGAACCCGCCGTCTGACTACGTGTACGTGATTTCGCACTACGCCCTCACAGACATGAACGACACCGAGGTCGAGGACGACAACAATGATAGCTGGGACGGTCTCCACAAGGCGGAGGACTACTGGGGCTATCTGTGGCCCGAGCCGATCTACATAGACCATGTGACCTACTTCACAGGCGACATGTTCGGGGATGGCGGCTGGTTCACCAGCCTGAAGCTTCAGTACACTCAGGATGGCGTTACCTGGCTGGATGTGCCGGCGCAGATCACACCGGAATACAACTTCGCCGATGAGCGCTCGGGTCGCCGGACGTACGAGCGATTCGACTTCTTCATTCCCACCGTGCGTGGTGTGGGCCTCCGCGTCCATGGGACTCCCGGCGGTTCCGCGACCTTCACAACTATATCGGAGCTGGAGGTATTCGCCGACATGGCGACATCGCGGCCGCTGGTGGTTCAGGGGCTGGATGCCGAGGTTCCGGAGAGGAGCACCGCCACCCTCGACGCCAGTTTCTCCTTCTCCGCTCGTGGCGATATCACCAGCATGATCTACGAACAGATCAGCGGCCCCTCGGTGACCATCAAGGTGACTGCCGATCCCTTGATCGCGATGTTCGAGGCGCCGGGAGTGGATGCCGACACAGAACTGGTGTTCAGAATCACAGGCGGCGACGGCACCGAGACCCTTAGCGACGAGATCACTATCACGGTGAGAAACCTGGTGACCACCGCGGTCGCCGGTCCGGACCAGAGCGTAGAGGAAGGCACGACCGCCACGGTGGACGGTTCGGGCTCGTTCACCACCACCGGCGACATCACCTACCAGTGGACGCAGACTTCCGGCAATCCAGCGACGCTGAGCGATCCGAGTTCGGCTGTCTGCACGTTCGACGCCCCGGTGATCTGGGACTATACGGAAGAGCTGAGGTTCCGTCTCGATGTGGACGACGGCGCCGGCGGCACCAGCAGTGATGAAGTGACGGTGGAGGCGCAGAACTCGCTTGCTTATCCGGCCTGGCCGTACACGGACGCCGCGGCGCCCGCGACGGGCTACATGACGGAGATGCTTCACCTGGGCGACAATCCCATGGATAGGATTCTCGGCCCCTTGAACATCAACAACGATCCGTTGGCGAAGTTCGGCGGGCAGGCGTTTGTGGACCCCGTTCCCGGCGACGTGTACGACTTCGCCGATAGCGGGGTCACCACTACCCGGCCTTTGATGACCTGGACCCCGATTCATGCTGACGATGGATTTTTCGGCGACGAGGGGCTGGATGACTTCGAGCAAGTGTATCACGTGTACGTCATCAGTCCCGATGAGCGAGCCGTGCGTTGGCACTTCCGCCACGATGATGAAATCCGCATGTGGAACAACAGTGTACTCTCCATCAACAGGGGCGGCTGGGATAACGGCTCCGAGCAGGTGGAGGATGGCACTCTGTACGAGGGGCTGAACTCCATCACCATCAAGTTCGAGGACGGGACTGGAGGCAACTATGTGGCGCTGGGCATCACCGATGAGTTCGACTCGCTGATGAGCGATATCTACTACTCCCTCGGTCCCTCCTTCCTTCTGGCGGACGCCTATGCAGTGAGGGAGTTGCCCACCTCTTACCAGGCGGGTGGAAACGTGGAGGTCACGCTGTCGCTGCGGGTCAACCCTGACGACAAGCCCTCTTCTGTGACCGTCAGCGAGCCTATCCCCGGTGGTCTGACGGTGGTGGACGCTGGCAGCGGTACGGTCGTGGGCGGCAGTCTGAGCTGGTCGTTCAGCGGAGGAACGGTGGCCACGCAGGTGCTTAACTACACGCTGGGGGTTCCCGGAGGCGTCAGCGGCGCCCTGTACTTTACGGGAACGATCACCTTCGAGGGCACCACGGATGACGTCAAGGGAGACCAGGTGATCTACGAGACTCCCTCGGCGCCCCAGAATCTGGACGTCGAGATGCTCCTGGCGGCGAACCTGAGCTGGAGTCCCAGCCCCGAAGCAGGCGTGGTGGGCTACCGGGTGTACCGGAACGTCAATGGCCTGGGGTGGGAAGAGGTGTCCTTTGTCTCCGGCACCTCGTACAAGGACCTCGACGTGGTGGAAGGCGGCAGCTACAACTATCAGGTGGCGGCGGTCAATGCCGGCGGAGTGGAAGGACTTCTGTCTGACGAATCCGGCGGCAAGTCGATCAAGATGGCTGTGGTCGAAGCGGAGGACTTCAACTACGGCGGAGGGCTGTACCCCGGCTTCCAGAATTGTCCGGTGGCGGTGGAGGCCCCAGGGCCTGATGACTTCGGCGCCGGATACGATTACCTGATGCAGGGGACGGGCGGTCCCAGACCCAACGTCTACCGACCGGACGACGACATAGACATCAGGGAGATCAATCCCGGCCAGTACTTCATGGGCTACACCACGGTGGGCGACTGGTGGCGATACACCGTCGAGGCGCCGGAGGCGGGACCGAGCGATCCCGAGGGCGGCTGGGTCAAGCTGGAACTGAAGGTGGCCTCCCCCGGCGGGGGCACGGTGGACCTCTACTGGGATGAGACATTGGTGGGCAGCGTGCCCTTCGTGACCGGGAGCTGGGGCACCTACAACACGTTCCCCATGGAGGAACAATTTCAGACCACGCCGGGCGTGCATACGCTACGGGTGTACTTCGCCTCGGGAGAACTCGATATTGACACCATCGGTATCGGCTTCAACTGGTCTGCCCCAACGAGAGAGGACATCTTCGAGGATGACTTTGAGGATTACACCACCCTCTACAGCTACGCGGATCTGGTTGCTGCGGGATACACAGTTGAGAACGCTTCGAATGAGGACGGCGCATGGCGTCTGTGGAACACCGCGGGCAACATGCTCGGCAACGTGGACCCGGACATAGAAAGCATGACCGACAACTACATGATCAGCGA
>JABMQX010000867.1 GCA_013203085.1 bacterium
CGGAACAGCGCGCTCAACCTGCCATGAGAGGAAAACTTTTTGCTTATCGTCGGCGGATTAAACTTTCCCCCTGTGGTATTCGTTGCACAAAGCGTAAAGCAACTGTGGCGGAAGAGGTCCGTGGCGGAGGGCAAAAGCCTGCTCCTTTGAGGGTCGAGCCGGAAACAACGGTGGGAGAATGAACGGCTCGAGACCCGTGCACAGCGTTGATTCTTGCCGATAGCACTTAGCGGGATCACCTTCGGTCATAAGGACCTATATCAAAAACAGTCAATAGAAAGGAGGAACATTATGAAAAAGGTTATCGCTGTTACCGTAGTGGTAGTCTTCGCGGCTCTTCTGTGTCAGGTGGCTTTCTCTCAGCCAACTGAAGAGCGTCCCAGAAGGCGGCCGAGAGCGGGAGTGGAGAGGCCCAGGCCCGAGCCCTTGACGGAAGAGCAGAGAGCAGAATTGCGAAAGGCGATGGAGCGCCTGCGGGAGATCAATCAGAATGAGGCCCTTCGCGAGATAATCTCCAGTGCCAGGCAAGCCGAGAGCGTCCAGAAAGCTAATGAAGCTGTTCGCAAAGCTCAGGAGGCCGCAAGGAACGCTCAGGAAGCGGCCAGCAAGGCGCTCGACGCTGCTGCCCTCAAGATCGCTACGGAAAAGAAAGACGAAGGTCTCCTCAAGCTCCTCAAGGAAAGAGGTGATCTTCTCCAGAAACTACAACAGTCCCGTGGCCGATTCCCTGGCGGGATGATGCGCCGTCCAGGAGGACGCGGTACCGGAACAGGTCGCCCACGGCCGGCGGAGTGATCACTCAGAGTGCCGGGTAGTTGCGCGTAAGAGGGAGGTTAATCCCCTAACGCGACTATCGGCGGCATCCAACATGGAAAGAACAGGTCGGCGCTGTTGTCGAGCGCCGGCCTTTTCTTGTCTTTCGGAACTCACTGACCGGAACTGGCTTTCTCCCTTCACGCTGAAGGGGAACAGAAACGGCAAGGCTTCGGGACTACTCACGCGTCCTCAACAGGTATGCCCTCTGCGATTCCTTCATTGCCTCCTACGATCGAGCTCCCAAAGCGACTGTCATTGATATGGACTGCACTACCGATACTGTCCACGGCGAGCAGCCCTGCTTCAGCGGGGTTCAACGCCCACGACAGGGACTATTGTTTCAAACCCTTCCATGTGTATGACGGATTGTCCGGTAAACTGATCACCGCCGTTTTGAGACCGGGGAAGACTCCATCTTACCGGGAGATCATCGCTGTGTTGAAACGGGTCGTAAGGCGCCTGAAAGAAGTGTGGACGAAAACCCGACTTTTTTCCGTGGCGACTCCCATTTTGCGAAGCCGAAGTTGCTCCACTGGCTGGAGGGGCAAGACATCTACTATGCGATCGGTCTGGCGAAAAATCGGGTGCTGGAAAGACTGTCCGAGTTGGCTATGGCCGATGCCAAAAAGAGTTTCGACCCTGCGGGCGGGTCAGCACCCGGAACCCTCGCGACGGAGATACAGCCACACCCGATGCCCGATGGCATGTGACACATTTTCCCAGTTGGCAAAGGTATCCCACTACCTATGTGTCATTTTGTCGCACAGACGAGGGGACTGTGCCTTGCGAAGCGTGCGGCAGAAGCTAATGGAAGCCGGAGCCCTGAATCGTAAGACCCTGCGGTGTAGGGAGATACAGGAGGGGCTAAACTAATCACAGAGGGTGCGTTTTCCTGGCACGGTGGATGCTCAACCAGACAGTGCTCATCAGGTCGCGGAAAGCAGAAGACAACCCGACCCGATGTTGAACATAGAGAAGAAAGGAGTGATTAGAAATGACACTCGTAAGATGGAGACCAAGAAAAGAGTGGGATCCTTTCGCGGGTTTGTTCGACCTCCACAGCGGTTTGACGGACCTGCTCGCTCCAGCGACGCGGGGTGAGCCCGGGTTCGGCGAGTGGTTTCCGCCGGTTGACGTTTCCGCCGATGATGAGAAGGTCGTCGTTCAGGCGGACCTGCCCGGACTGAAGGATAACGAGGTTGATGTCAGCCTTAACGAGGGCGTTCTTAGCATCAAAGGCGAAAGGAAACATCAGGCGGAATCCAAGAAAGACGGCTACCATTCCGTGGAGCGTGCCTGTGGCTCCTTCCACAGGGCGATCAGGATTCCTGCCGAGGTTGACGCAAGCAAAGCCAAAGCCGAGCTGAAGGATGGGATTCTGAGAGTTACCCTTCCAAAAGCTGAGCAGGCAAAAGCCAGAGAGATCAAGGTCGAGGCGAAGTAACCACGTCCGACCCTCAGGCTAAACACGAAAAAGCTCATGAGCAAGGAGGCCTCAAGCCTCCTTGCTCCCTCATTCATAAAAACTAGGGCAACAAGCAATTTTGAATTTCTGTTTTGCAGGACATGGCCGGGCGAAAGGGGAAATAAATCCTGGATTTTGCGCGCCGAAAACCAGATGGCCCGAGGGGCCTGCAGGGTTATGCGGTGACGCAATAGAAGCTGGGTATCCCATCAGCCCGGCCCTTTCTTTTCAACACCATAACTGAACAGAGAAAGGAGAGGTGAGAATGAAGGTCAAACCACTTGGTGACAGAATCCTTGTCAAGAGGCTTGAGGAGGGAGATGTTAAGAAAGGGGGAATTATCGTTCCCGATTCAGCCAAGGAAAAGCCACAGGAGGCAAAGGTCATCGCCCTCGGCCAGGGAAAGCTCCTTGAAAATGGCAAAAGGGCGCCCTTCGAGGTGAAGGTGGGAGATACTGTATTCATCAACAAGTATGGCGGAATGGAAATCAGCATTGACGATGAAGAACATCTCATCGTCAGAGAAGAAGACATCCTGGCCATCATAAAATGACAATCCCGCGGATTCATTACGCTAAGAAAGGAGACAAGAATGCCAGCGAAACAACTGTTGTTCGGTGAAGA
>JABMQX010000868.1 GCA_013203085.1 bacterium
AGCCAGGGTATGAAACTGCCGGAGTATGGAGCGCCGTATATGAACATTGTCGGCTGCCCTTCCGCAGGAGACCCGCGAAGGGAGTCCTCCAGAGTCGTAATCCAATCATCGAGTTGCCACGGCCTCACGCTCTCGTTCTGCCCGGAGACCTGAAACAGTCGCCTATTTCCCGGTCCTACGAATAGGATAAAAAGAGGTCCCGGCTCCGCCGTCATTTGGTCCTTCGCCCAGCCTGTAATCGCGTGCCTGATGGCGTCCACGCTCGGCGGCCCCTCCAGCAAGATGCCGTTATCGTCGGGAACCCCGAATCGCAAATAGAAGATGCTTTCCGCTCTGAACCCCCTCTGTCTGAACTTGTGATAGACAGTATCGCAGGTTCGGTTGTGGAACTCGACGCCGGCATCATCATCGCCTCTGCCCGAGACGAGAATGGCATACCCCGGCGTCTCCTTGACCTGCACGTTGATCGTTCCGGAGGTCGAGGGGTTGAGGTCCGGGCTTCCGTTGAACTTCACCAATAGTCTCCAGACCCCCAGCTCGGAGAGTTTGAGGTCGGAGAAGGAGTATATTCCGTCGGCGTCGGTCCTCGTGGTGATCGCTGTTGGTGTTTCGCCCCCCGGCTCGAGGAGGTAGAGGGAAATCTCTTGCCCGCCGAGCACTTCGGATTGGGGGGGGAGGGGCGTGGTGGCTTTCAGCCGCCCGAAGATGTCCACTGTATCGGACCAAAGGATGGAGTAGGCGGAAGAAACGATATTCACCCGGGTGTTCGCAGGGAGGACGTCGAAGATCGCCGGGGGCTTGGACATCGCCCCGTCATACGTTATGTCCCCGAGCCAGGACGCAGAAGCTTCCCAGCCCGCCCCCGCGGAAGGGGTACCGAAAAAGAAGACGTAATCCCCGTTGCTGTCGGTCTCTGCGGTGAAAACCTCCGACGTGCCGCCAGGCGGGGACAGCGTGATACTGACTTCTCGATTCGCAAGCCTCCTTCCCCACGGGTCCGTCAAAGAGCCGTGAACGCAGACGGCTTGCCCGAAAAGGACCTCCGGCGGTGCAACCTCCACGGTGATGAAAGACTCTTCCTGAACGGGCCGCGGCTTCCCGATTGCGGATTGCGGATTGGCGATTGCGGCTTCCGAAATCCGAAATCCGAAATCCGAAACCAGCAAGTACCCGGCGAGCGCCAGGAAAAGAAGGGCGTGTTCAAGCGATCTGGTAGCCTTCTTCAATGTCCCACCATTTTCCGATTGCGGATTCCGAGATCCGAAATCGGTAAGTGCCCTTCGCCAGCGGAATATCTCACTGCACACCACCCACTAACTCCAAGCCTTTTATATCACATCGTCTCCCGCAATTCAAGGGCTGCGCCGGTGTGGCTACGTTTATGTAGTAGAAAAGTTGCCTTCCTTTTTTTCCTTCGACAGGATAACAGGATGCGGCCCAGGCCGGGCCATGACTATCCTGTTGTCCTGTCAAAAGCCTGGAGTTTGTCCCGCCGTCGGCGGAATATCAGGGCATCCTACCCCCCCAATCACGGGCGGGACGCCCCCCGATGCCGCCGCGGCTGAAGCACTTGTCGGGAAGAGAAACCCTATGATAGAATCACTACGCCAATGCGAGGCACTGCCACGCCGAAGGCGTGGTTGCGGAATGGCGATTGGGGATTCCGAAATCCGAAGAGACCTCTCGCAACGACGCCAAGACGCAAAGAAGGGTGCCAAGAATCGGAAAGATTCTTGAGGGGGTAACAGGATAGGCGCAATGGGGCGCAAAGACATCGCATTTATCGTGTTATCCTGTCAAAGAAGTGCCTCACGCGAAGACGCGAAGGATGCAGGAAAGAAAGGATCGCTGTTATGTCCAAAGTCCCCATTGCTCTTCAATTGTACACAGTGCGCCAGGATATTGACACTGATCTTCAAAGAACGCTCCGGAATGTCGCGGAGATCGGCTACGCGGGGGTGGAGTTCGCGGGCTACGCGGATTGGAAAGCGACCGAGCTGAAATCCCTCCTGGCGGACCTGAACCTTCGTCCCGCCGGTGGGCACGTCCCCATAGACCAGTTGGAAAAGGACATCCACAAGGTGATTCATTTCAACCTTGAGTTGGGCAACCCTTATGTCGTGTGTCCCTGGATTCCGGAAGAGCGGCGGAAGGATAAAGCCGATTGGCTCATCATTGCCGACCTCTTCAACTCCGTCGGGCAGAAATGCAGGCAGAACGGGCTGACTTTCTGCTATCACAACCACAGCTTTGAGTTTGAGAAATTCGGCGACACCTATGCCCTCGACCTTCTTTTCGGCGCCACAAGACCCAACCTCGTCAACGCTGAGCTCGACACCTACTGGGTAAAACATGGCGGCGAGGATCCGGTGGACTATCTCAGGCGGTATGCGGGACGCTGCGCGCTGGTTCACCTCAAGGACATGGCTGGCGACGAGAAACGGTCTTTCGCAGAAGTAGGAGCGGGAATCCTCGACTGGGACGCGATATTCGAAGCCGCTGAGGCGGGCGGGGCCGAATGGTATATCGTGGAGCAGGATACCTGCCCCGGTCCACCCATCGAAAGCGCACGAATCAGCTTCGAGAACCTCAAGAAATGGGGAAAAGTCTGACGTACTATAGACAGGCGAGCGAGGCCAGACCATATCGGATTTCGGAATCCGCAATCCGCAATCCCCAATCCGCAATTAATTCCGGGGGTGCGCCTCTGAAAACGTAACGCAAAACGGTGCAGAACAGACCGGAAATCCATCCAGCGAGGGAGGGGCCGAAAATGAGCAAAACAGCATGGATTGGGTTATGGGTGGCGAGCATCTGTGCGGCTCTCGCGATTGGCGCCACCACGGGCGGGATCAAGAAAGACCCGGGTCGCTCTCGCCAGGCGCCGGAAAAGACCGAGGGGAAAAGGCAGGCATCCAAGGAGATTCCCGTTCTGCTCGCCAGCCTCGAAAAATTCCGCACGGCCCTCGTTGAGAAAGAGAAGAAGATAGGAGACCTCGAAGCCGAGCTGGCGCAGGTCCGTGCAAAATTGCCCCCTCCCCTCAGCCCCGAGGAGGAGAAACGAAGGAAGGAGCAAGACAAATGGCGAAAGCTCAACGAACGTGGGCGGGCTCGCTACGAGAAATCAAAAGAGCTGCGCGAAAAGATTCTTCAGCGCAAGGACAAAGCTCTCCGAGCACAAGGCTTGGAGGAACTCGCCGCCCTCCTTCAAAGCGACGAACCTGGCGAAGTCCTTCTCGGACTGACAGCCCTTCTCTCCATTCGTACAATCCCCTGCGATAAGGAGAGGTTCAAACCACAAGTCTTCACAGCCCTGCACCACGAAGACCCCGAAATACGCACTGTCGCTTTCGGTTGCCTCGACATGCTCTGCTCCGGCGAGGAGCAACTGGACATCGCCCTTTCCCTTGTGAACGACCCCTCCCCCGAGATCCGCCGCATGGTCACCAGGATGGTCACCAGCCGCATTAGAGGATTGGCGAGGGACAGTGACCAGGAAGCAGCAGTTACCTCCGCCCTGCGCTCACTTCTCCAGGATAATGATATGCAGATCAAGAGGCAGGCGATGGATCGTCTGGCAAGGATACCTGAGTATGCCGAGGAAATGGAAAACCTGGCTATTGAACTGTCAAAAGACCCCGAGTACGCAAACGAAATGAGACAATGGCTCGACCGCAGGGACACCATCAGCAAGGAGGTCGCCAAGCGCCTCGTCGAAATGTTCGATGAAGACCGCATGGCATACCTAGGTGGTCCTATTGAGGGTATGGACTGGACACGTCGTCGCCTTTCCGATGATGCCAGGCCCATCGCCACTGATTTTTGCCTTCGAGTCGTGAGGGACAGCCTCCAGCATTACCAGCGATGGCAAGCCCTCGAACACCTCCGCAGCATCGGAGACATCTGGGTCCTTCCCGAGCTTGAAGAGATCGCCCGCAGCCACGACGCCGAAGGGATCGAACAAGAACTCGCAAAAACCATCGAACATCTCCAGCGACTAAATAGGGAGTAGCAATGAGCAAGACTGCTTGGGTTGCGGCATCAGTGATAGCCGCATGCGCGGCCTTTGCCATCGGGGCGACCGTCGGCAGGAGGAAGAAACCCGAAATCCACTCTCGCGAGGCGCCGGAAAAGACCGAGGGGAAAAAACAGGCATCCAAGGAGATTCCCGTTCTGCTCGCCAGCCTCGAAAAATTCCGCACGGCCCTCGTTGAGAAAGAGAAGAAGATAGGCGACCTCGAAGCCGAGCTCGCGCAGGTCCGTGCAAAATTGCCCCCTCCCCTAACTCCCGAGGAGGAGAAACGAAAGAAGGAGCAAGACGAAAGGCGGAAGCGCTCTGAACGCTGGAGGGAGCTCAACGAGAAATCAAAAGAGCTGCGCGAAAAGATTCTTCAGCGCAAGGACAAAGCTCTCCGAGCACAAGGTTTGGAGGAACTCGCTGCCCTCCTTCAAAGCGACGACCCTGAGGAAGCCCTTCTCGGACTGAGAGCCCTTCCCTCCATTCGTACAATCCCCTGCGATAAGGAGAGATTCAAGCCATACGTCCTCGCTGCCCTGGCCGACGATGACGCTGATGTACGCAGCGCGGCCTTCCACTGCCTTTACACGGTCTGCTCCGGGGACGAGCAACTTGACATCATGGTTTCATTGGTAAACGATCCTTCACCCGAGATCCGCCGCATGGTCACCAGCATGGTCACCAGCCGCATTACAGGATTGGCGAGGGACAGTGACCAGGAA
>JABMQX010000108.1 GCA_013203085.1 bacterium
GGCAACGGGAGTTGGGACGTCAAAGTTGTGCTCGGTGACGCCACGGTGTACGAGGACGGTTCCGCCTGCTTCACCGTACCCGCCCGCACGCCTGTTTACTTTCAGGCCCTCGACGAAAAGGGACACGCCGTCCAGACGATGCGGAGTTGGTCCACATTGCAGCCGGGCGAAGCGTTCTCCTGCGTTGGTTGCCACGAAAGCAAGAACTCCACACCACTCATCGCAAAGACGACGCTGGCGATGGCCGCCGGACCCAAGCCGCTCGAGCCTTTCTACGGCCCGCCCCGAGGTTTCAGTTTCATCAAGGAAATCCAGCCCATCCTTGACCGGCACTGCGTAAGATGCCACAATGGCCGGGCTGAATCCGGCGAGCACAAAGATGGACGGCAGTCTCCTACAGGCGAGATCCCGTTCAATCTCCTGGGCAAGCAGACTGCGGACGCAACGGCTGGACGAAGGTGGAGCGAGTCGTACCTGGCGCTCACGCGGCGAGGCCAGTCAAATGAACTGGTGAACTGGATCAGTGCCCAATCGGCGCCGCCCGCGCTGTCCCCGTATCATGCGGGAGCTGCCAGGAGCCGGCTCATCGCCATGCTGGAGACGGGACACGAGGATGCGAAGGTCACACGCGAGGAACTGGACAAGCTCGCCTGCTGGATAGACCTGCTCGTTCCCTTTTGCGGCGACTACACGGAGGCTAACGCGTGGTCGCCCGAGGATGTCCGGAAGTACAACCACTTCGTGCAAAAACGCAAACGCATGGAGGAAATCGAGCAGAAGAACATCGAGGACTTAATCGCAAAGCGAAGCCAAGACGGTGAAGCCGTCAATCTCGAAATATCGGAGCAGCAGGGCGATAGAGACGGAACGACGAATGAGAGCACACTCTCCGGAAATCCGGCAATGACCGAGCATGGATTGCCTACTCGACATTCACGATGCAAACTTGACTCATCCCTTGATAAGTCGGCGCTATTGAACAGATAGGCCTTTCTTGAAATAGCAGGGCACTAAAACAGGAGGAAAGATGAAACGACTGGTCGGCGATGCAATGTTGCTTATTGGAGTGGCTTGCGTGCTCGCCATTCTCGGAGGAAACGCAGGCGCTGTTGGGGTGGATTACCTTTCCCCGCTGGCGTTAGCCTTGGACAAGGACGGCAAAACGCTCTATGTCGCCGAAGTCACGGCGAAACAGGTGGCCGTGCTTGACCTTAGTGCGGGCAAGGTGAGCAAGACCATTCGGTTGCCGGATCATCCCGGCGGACTGGCGCTTTCCCCCGATGGGGCGAGCCTCTACGTTACCGGCGCCTCTCCCAGAGGCCGAGTGCATGTGATTGATTTGGAAGAAGGGAGAATCACCTCCCACATTCCGGTCGGACACACCCCCGTGGCGCCTGTGGTTAGCCGCGACGGCAAAACGCTCTATGTCTGCAATCGGTTCAACAACAACATCTCCGTCATCAACCTGGCCTCAAGAAAAGAAGTTGCCAGGATCGCCGTGATGCGTGAACCCGTCGCGGCCGCCGTTACTCTGAACGGAAAGTATCTTTTTGTGGCCAACCACCTGCCAGCAGGCCCGGCGGACGGGGATTATGTAGCGGCGGCTGTCTCGGTCATAGACACGCGAGCGCGGGAGGTGGTCGCCACCATCCGGTTGCATAATGGCAGCATCGGGCTTCGGGACATCTGCATTTCGCCCGACGGACAGCACGCGTATGTGACTCATATCCTCGCCCGCTACCCTCTTCCAACCACGCAACTGGACCGCGGCTGGATCAACACCAACGCACTGAGCATTCTCGATGTCGCGGACCAGAGACTCTCGAACACAGTTCTTCTGGACGATGTGGACTCCGGCGCCGCCAACCCCTGGGGCGTGGCATGCACGGCAGACGGCAAGTACATCTGCGTTTCTCACGCTGGCTCGCACGAGGTGAGCGTGATCGACAGGGCAAAGCTTCACCAAAAGCTCGCAAGAGCTGCCGCGGGTGAGCGGGTATCCGACGCCACGTCGTCGGCTGGCGATGTTCCGAACGACCTATCATTTTTGGTGGGGCTGCGGCGGCGCTTCAAGCTCGAGGGCAACGGCCCGCGAGGTCTGACTACCGCTGGCACGAAAGTATATACGGCTGAGTATTTCACCGACACTATCGGCGTAATTGACACTGACCGGCCGAGACCTAAAGCCCGATCATTGCCCCTCGCAGAGCAGCTCCCTTTGACGACCGTGCGCAAGGGCGAAATGTTCTTCCACGATGCCAGGCTCTGCTTTCAGAAGTGGCAGAGCTGCTCGAGCTGTCATCCTGGCGGGAGGGCTGACGGCCTGAACTGGGACCTCCTCAACGACGGCATGGGAAACCCCAAGAACACGAAGAGTATGTTCCTATCCCACAAGACGCCGCCAGCGATGATTACGGGTGTGCGAGAGAACGCCGAGTCCGCCGTCCGCGCCGGGATCGAGCACATTCAGTTCGCCGTTCGCCCGGAACAGGACGCCGTTGCAATCGACAAGTACCTCAAGTCCCTACGACCTGTCCCCAGTCCCCACCTGCTCGAAGGCAAGCTGAGCTCAGCAGCCGAACGTGGCGGGAAAATCTTCCGGGAAGCCGGTTGCGCTAAGTGTCATCCCTCCCCGCTCTACACCGACATGCAGAGACACAACGTCGGCACCGGCAGGGATAGGGAGAAGGACATCGAGTTCGATACGCCCACCCTTGTTGAGGTGTGGCGGACGGCGCCGTTCCTCTACGATGGCCGCGCCGCGACCATGAGAGAAGCTTTGACCAGGTTTAACAAGAACGACAAACACGGAGCCACCTCACAATTGAGCGAAAGGGAAATCGCCGACCTCGTCGAGTTCGTTCTGTCCCAGTGAAGGATTACGTCTTACGCGCTCTGCCACAGCGCTGACAAATATTGACATAATCGTGTGTCCGAACACCAATTCGCGTCAATTCTTGGTGTGGCTTCATCTTGACCGGCGGCCACACTCCGAATCCCCCGGAAGGGGCTTTCGGAAGGATGGGAATTCCGTAGGGAAACATGAAAATGATATGGTCGAAATCCGCTTGGTGGTATCTCGCAGCTTACGTTGCCGGTGGGTTCATGCTCCCCACCTTGCCCGGGGTCTCAGAGGCGAGTGCTGGGGATGGGGAGTCGCTCCGGGCTCTGGTTGAAGCTGATTGGACGTCGCAAGAGGAGCGACGCGGCCGCTCTCCGGCGGCGCCCGAAGCGACCCGGGATGCGCTCGAGCGAGCAAGCCAGCTTCTTGAAGACGTTCGGCGAATGCCCGACGCCCCCGACCTCGCAGCCGAAGCTGCTTCCCTGGAACGCTTGAGGCGAGAGAGCAACGGTCTGGATGGACTTGATGAGATGGCCCGGCTCGCGCTATACCGAAAGGTATGTTCCTTCACGCGAGGTCTGGCGTTCAAGAACCCGCTTCTTGGTTCTCGCCCGATCGTTTTCCTGAAACGCCGCCGTTTTATCTGTCAGATGCTTCATGAGTATCTCGGCTACTACTACGACTACGGCGACATCGCAGGCGGCAGCGTGTACATTCTCGAGGAGCCCGGAAAGTCTTTTGCGACGCGAGACCTCATCGCCGGCCGTCTGCCGCGAGGAAACTACACGACGCTCTCGCTTGCCTACGACGCCCAGACAATCTATTTCGCCTTTGCCGAGCGAGCTGCCAAGAAACCCGATTTCTATTCCTCCGAGCGGCGCTGCTTCCACATCTTTGCCGTTGACGCCGACGGCGAGAACCTGCGCCAATTGACAAATGGACCTGACGATGACTTCGACCCCTGCCCGTTGCCTGACGGGGGTATCGCATTCATGTCAACCCGCCGAGGCGGCTTCGGCCGCTGTAATAACCCCTGGGAGCCTTTGCCCGCATACACCTTGCATCGCATGGATGCATCCGGCGCCGGCGTGCGGACGCTCTCGTTCCACGAGACCAACGAGTGGCACCCCAGCGTGCTGCTTGACGGGCGGATCGTGTACTCCCGGTGGGACTACGTTGATCGCTCGGCCGCCAACTTCCACGGGCTTTGGGTCAGCAACCCCGATGGCACAAACCCAATCGCTCTATTCGGCAATTACACCACTCGCATCAATGCCTGTTTCCAACCGCGCGCGATACCGGCCTCGAATCGGATCGTTTTCGTCGCCGGCGCACACCACGCCGATGTGGGCGGCTCCCTGGTGATCCTCGACCCGAAGCGAATCAGTCTCGACCACAAAAGTGGTGATAACCGATTCGAAGCCATCGAGACCCTGACGCCCGAGGTCTGTTTCCCCGAGGCGCCCGGTTGGCCCAAAAGCTACTTCCACAGTCCCTGGCCCCTTTCTGAGAACTATTTCCTCGTTTCGTTCAGCTTCGATCCCTTGCCGGGCATGGGACCTAATGTGAAACGCGATACCGAAACCGGCGTCTATCTCATGGATCGCTTCGGTAACATGGAACTCCTCTACCGCGAGCCCGGCATCTCTTGCATGTACCCGATTCCGCTCGCCCCGCGCCCGGTGCCGCCTGCGCTCTCCAGCGCACTCAATCCCGGTCTCGGTGACGAGGGCGAATTTGTCCTGACGGATGTGAGACAAAGCCACCTTCCATTGCCGGAGTCGCGGCCGATCCGTGAACTCCGAATCTTCCAGATCCTGCCAAAAACAAGCACCCACGCCGCCAATCAACCACGCATTGGATACGCCAACGCTGAGAGCGCACGCATGCTGCTTGGCTCGGTCCCGGTCGAGGAAGACGGCTCGGCGTACTTCCTCGCTCCCGCACGAAAACCTGTTTATTTCCAAGCGGTAGATGCCCGAGGGCACGCCGTGCAAAGCATGCGAAGCGTCACCTACCTTCAGCCGGGTGAGCGCCGCGGCTGCGTCGGATGCCACGAACCTCGCGGGGTGGCGCCTCCGGACAAGCGGCTCGTGGCGCTGAGCCGGCCGCCATCGCGGATCCGCCCCGGCCCCGACGGCACTCAGCCCTGGAGCTATCCACGCCTTGTCCAACCCGTTCTCGACCGCCACTGCGTGCGATGCCACAACGGCACCGAAGGACAGGGAAAGAGCACGATCGTCTTGACCGGCGAGGAAGCAGGCCATTTCTCCCGATCTTACGAGAGCCTGAAACCTTATGCTCGATGGTACGAGTGGGGAGGAGCGAGTATAAGCGGGACAGTAACGAGACCGGGGCACATCGGCGCAGATGAAAGTCCACTCACAAAAGTCTTCTACGACCTCGCCCACGCGAAAGAGGTGAATCTCGCCCCTGAGGAACGCCGTCGCATCTACATCTGGCTCGATGGTAACGCAGCATTCTACGGCACCTACGGCGACGAAGAGCAACTTGCCCAGAAAAGGGGCAAGGCTGTGCCTCCGCCCGTCATCCAGTAGGCGCGCCGCCACGCCTGACTACTCTTCAACACCGCGATTTCGTAACTTCTTGCGCGAAGGGCCGCCGTGGCTTCTCTGGAACTGTGGCAGACGCCGACGGAGGAAACCCTCTGGCAAACATTGTTCCCTCGTCGCCGAACAAGGAGGCAATCGGATATGTGCCGGGCGTGTTATCAGTTACAACACTGCCTTTTCCCACTCCTTCCTGAGAAAGGCGAGGGATTTCGGGATCTCGACTTCCCTGGCGCCAATGACGCCGCACTCGAAACTGCAATAATCCTGATAACCGATCCATTTCAGGCCCTGAAACCCACCACGGAAGGAGCGCTTATCTTGCCCGGGAAGGTTTCGCTTCCTGCTGGCGAGGTGGACGTGATGGACGTATTTGCCGCCGGAGATGAATGCTCCGAGGTCGCTCGTCTCTTCGATTCCCATGTGGTAAAAATCCCCCATCATGCAGACGGCGGGATGATTCACATCGCGGCAAATAGCAGCGGCGTCAGCCAACTGACGAAGAAACCATGCTTCTCCCCTGTTGAGGGGTTCAAGGAGGACGCGTGTTCCAGCTTTCCGGGCGGCTTCTCCCAACTCCGGGAGAAGGTCAACGAGGATTTTGCGTCCCTCGACGTGATCGAGCTTTGTCTGTCCGTTGAAGGCGGGCACCATTATAAGCCCCGTCGCCTCCAAGTCACCCGCGGCAGGGAGAATTTCCTTGATGGATTTCACGGCTTGCTCCCGGACGCTCTTATCGTCTGAGATGAGAACGCCTTTGTATCCGGCGCAGACGGCGCTGATTCTCAATCTTGTGCCTTTGATGGCATCTTTCACTTCCTCGATCCTTTTCGGCAAGCCGCCGCCCCAGACCTCAAGCCCATCGAAACCCCATTTGTCCATCCTCCGGGCCTTTTCTCTGAGGTTTTGGCCCGGAATGACCCCTTCCTGGCTGGAGAGCTTCAGGACGGCTCGCGGCGCGTCGGTGATGCCGCTTATTCCTTTGGCAGCTATCGCCAGCCCCGCCCCGGCCAAGGGCGCCTTGAACATGAAATCGCGACGATTCATTCTCATCGTTTTCTCTCCTTCTCCTCCGTCCATGAGCAACTGGGACATGTTAGAAGTACAACATTCCTTGTTTCCTCTTGAAACACTATATCTGGCTGATCGAGTTCCGCACGCGCCCCATTCCCCGGCAGAAGAAGCACGGTTTCTTCGGCGGGGTTAGCGTTCCCGTCCACTAACCCGTTTCTCTCGCCAAGACGCCAAGTCATCTTTGCGTCTTCGCGCCTTTGCAAAGGACCTCCTTGGGAAAGGCGAATCAAGAAGAAGTGCCCCCTCGCCGCTTGGACTACTGCCGGTCCGCCGAAGGGAGATGTTGTTCCTGTCAGACGTTCGTGATATGGTTTCATCAGTGGTAACGTTTCCCTCAATTCAGGAGATATAGCGATGTTGCTGGCTGGCGAAGGACTTTCATTGGCGTTGATTTTCCTTCTTGTCGGAGGAGGTGTCAGGGCGGAGGGTTCGACCGCCCGGGAGTTACGGCTGATCCCTTACCCGAAGTCTGTCCGTTTGGATAAAGGCAGTTTCCGACTCAAAAGTCGTCTCTGCGTGATTGTCGGCAAGGACCCTGCCGACAAGTTTGCCGCCGAAGAACTGTGTCGGGAGATTCTCGCCCGCACAGGGATTGAGCCGGGAATTTCAGATGACGTTCCATCTCCTGCCGACGGTGCCCACACGCTCCATCTGCGTGTCGCGGGCATGCTGCAACAGCCAACTGAGCTTCTGCCTCTCAACCGAGAAAAGGGCGGCGAAGCATACGCATTGCAGGTTTCCCCATCCGGCGTCATGATCCAGTCGCCCGGTTCGCAGGGTTTGTTCTACGGCGTGCAAACGCTCAAGCAGCTTATCAGGGCGAACGGAGCCGAGCACGCCATCCCTTGCCTGGTGATTGAGGACTGGCCTTCTCTCCGCTACCGTGGTTTTCAGGACGATATCACAAGGGGACCGAGTCCCCTTCTGGAGACGCTGAAACGCGAAATACGTCTCGGGGCTGAGGTGAAACAGAATTTCTTCACCTACTACATGGAGCATCAGTTTGCCTTCGCCAAACATCCGGAGATCGGCCCTAAGAATGGTTCCTTAACCCCTGAGGAACTCAAGGAGCTTGTCAGCTACGCAGAACGCTATCACGTTGAGATTATAGGGAACCAGCAGTCTTTCGGACATTTCGAAGACATCCTCAAGCACGGCCGCTACGCCCACCTCGGCGAAACGCCGAGCCTCCTCTGCCCCACAATGGAGGAGAGTTATGAGCTCCTCGACGATCTCTATTCCGAGCAGGTCCCTCTCCTCAAGTCCCCACTTTTCAACGTCTGCTGTGACGAGACCTGGGGACTGGGCAC
>JABMQX010000869.1 GCA_013203085.1 bacterium
GGGATGCTGGCTTTCAGAAGGAACTGAGGTATTACCTGAAGGAGTACGCGGGGCGTCCGACGCCTCTCTATTTCGCCGAAAGGCTGACTGAAGAGTTGAAGGGCGCGAAGGTGTATCTCAAACGAGAGGACCTCTGCCACACCGGGGCTCATAAAATCAACAACACCATGGGGCAGGTTCTTCTGGCAAAGAAGATGGGCAAAAGCCGGATTATCGCCGAGACCGGCGCCGGCCAGCACGGAGTCGCTGCCGCCACCGCAGCAGCGCTCTTCGGTTTGCCGTGCGAAGTTTACATGGGCACCGAGGATATGGAGAGGCAGGCTCTGAATGTTTTTCGGATGAAACTTCTTGGGGCGAAAGTGACGCCTGTGGACGCCGGAAGCCGGACGCTCAAGGACGCCATAAACGAGGCGATGAGGGATTGGGCGACCAACGTCAGGACCACCGCGTACATTCTGGGATCAGTTCTCGGACCACACCCATACCCGATGATGGTCCGCGATTTTCAGAGGGTCATCGGAAGAGAAGCCCGCCGACAGATTCTTCGTAAGCAGGGGCGGCTGCCCGACCTGCTTCTGGCGTGCGTGGGAGGAGGGAGCAATTCCATCGGGCTTTTCTACGATTTCCTCGGCGATGAAAGCGTGAGGATGGTTGGGGTCGAAGCGGGGGGACTGGGAATCGAAACCGGGAAGCATGCCGCGAGGTTCGCCACAGGGACCTTAGGTGTCCTTCACGGAACATATACGCAAATTCTTCAGGACGCGGATGGACAGATTCTTCCGACGCATTCGGTTTCGGCGGGACTGGATTACCCGAGCATCGGGCCGGAGCACAGCCGACTTCGCGAGTTGGGAAGGGTGGAATACACCAGCGTTACGGATGCGGAAGCTCTGGAAGGGTTTCAGAGGCTTGCTGAGCTGGAAGGAATTATTCCCGCTCTGGAGAGCGCGCACGCCGTGGCGTACGCGATGAAAATAGTTCCCAAGATGAAGAGAAGCAAGATCGTTATCATCTGCATGTCAGGCCGCGGGGATAAGGATGTCCAGCATGCGCTGAAGTTCATCGGCGGAGGCAAATCCGGAAATCAGCGGGGAACAGCGTAAATCATGAATCGAATTGAGGGAACGTTTGAAAATCTGAAATCAGTTGGCCACAAAGGATTCATCGCCTACATTTGCGCCGGCGACCCGAGCCTTCGCCGGACGAGGCATTTGGTCCTTGAATTCGAGAAGGTTGGGGTGGATGTTGTGGAACTTGGCGTTCCTTTCTCCGACCCGATTGCCGACGGTGTTGTCAACCAGAGGGCTGCGGAAAGGGCGCTCCGAAACGGCGTTTCCCTCGCGGACGTTATATCGCTCGTGGAAGACGTCAGAAAGAAAAGCGAAATCCCTATCGTGCTGTTCACGTACGTCAACCCGGTCCTGAAGTATGGCTTGGAGAATTTCTGCCGAGACCTGGCGGAAGCTGGTGGGGACGGAGCGCTCGTGCTGGATTATCCACCCGAGGAGGCTCTTTCATACAAGGAATTGATGGATAGCTATGGGCTTGCCACTGTCGGGCTTATCGCTCCCACGACTCCCATGGAGCGATTGGGTCCCATCATCAATTTCTGTTCAGGCTTCGTTTACTGCGTGTCACGCACCGGAGTGACCGGCATGCGAGACCACGTCGAGAAGGGTGTCTCGCCGCTGGTGAGGAAGATCAAATCGCTGACGGAGAAGCCCGTCGCGGTCGGTTTCGGGATTTCCAATCCGCAGCAGGCGATGGCAGCGGCGAAGGTAGCGGACGCCGTGGTCGTCGGCAGCGCCATTGTGCAGAGGATCGAACAGTTCGGCACGACAACGGAGATGGTCCCGAAGGTGAGCCGTTTCGCCGGGAAATTGGCGAGAGCGGTCAAGAGCGTCCCGGTTCGAGGCGAGCAGCGGGAAGAGAAGAAAGCGAGTCAGGAGGGCGAGCAGTGATCCACGCAGCGATACTGGCGGGGGGGAGGGGCCAACGGCTCTGGCCGAAGAGCAGAAAGAGTCTGCCGAAACACCTCTTGCCGCTGATCGGCGAGAAGACGATGATCCAGGAGACGGTCGGCAGGCTGAAAGGTGTGGCGCCCGAGGAGAATATTTACATCGTCACCGAGGAAGGACAGCAGGAAATCATTGCCGGGCAACTCCCTGATGTCCCGGGGTCGAATATCCTCATCGAACCGGAGGGCAGGAACACAGCGGCTTCCATCGGTCTGGCCGCGGTCCACATGGAAAAAAAAGACCCGGACGGCGTTATGATCTCCCTTCATTCCGACAACTGGGTGGGGGACGTGGAGACCTTTCGCAGAATCCTGAGAGACTCCTGCGAGGTAGCGGAACGGACCGGCGGACTGGGGACTGTCGGTATTGCGCCAACTTACGCCGCCACAGGCTTCGGATACATTCATACAGGAAGGAAGTTGGACGTTGATCTCGCGACAACTTTCTGGGAAGGGCGTAAATTCGTCGAGAAGCCGGACCTGGCGACCGCAGAACGATACGTCTCCAGCGGCGAGTATTTCTGGAACGGAGGGATGTTCATCTGGAGGATTTCCTCAATTCTCGATGCGATACGCCAGCACATGCCGGACCTTTATGAAGGGTGCCGGGCGATAAGGGACTCCCTCGGCAGCGATTCTGAGAAGGAAGAGGTTGCCAGGGTATATGGCGGGCTGGAGAAGGTCCCGATTGACCGAGGGGTCATGGAGAAAGCGGATAACATCTTCGTGGCGAAGGGAGATTTTCCCTGGGACGACGTGGGGACGTGGGCTTCCATAGAGAATCATTTCCCCGCCGACGCAAAGGGGAACGTGGTCATCGGCGAGTTCGAGGAAGTGGATAGCGAAAATTGCATCATTGTAGGGGATGAGACGTTGATAACGACGGTCGGTGTGTCGAACCTCATTGTGGTGAAGACGAAGGATGCCCTTCTCATCTGTCGGAAGGAGCGGGCAGAGGAGGTGCGGGACCTTGTAGCGAAGCTGGCGGACTCGGATAAATTCAGGAAACATCTGTGAAACACAAAAGGATTATGGGGATAGACCTGGGGGAGAAGAACGTCGGCGTGGCTGTAAGCGACGAGCTGGGCCTGACGGCTCAGGGTCTGACTTGCCTGAAAAGAACAGAGGAATCGAAGTTTCTCGATGATTTGTGCCGGTTGGTGAGAGAAAAGGCGGTGAAGCTGATTGTCTTGGGGCTTCCCAAGAAGATGAGCGGCGAAATCGGCTCGAAGGCCCGGGAGGCGATGGAGTTCGCGGAAAAGCTCAGAGAAACGAGCGGCATCGAAGTTTCCCTGTGGGATGAAAGGCTCACGACCGTGCAGGCGGAAAGGTCCATGCTGGAAGGAGACCTCAGCCGAAAGAAAAGAAAAAAGAGGCGAGATATCATCGCCGCCCAACTGATCCTGCAATCCTTTCTGGACTCTCAACGTCAATGCCAATCCTCCTCGGAAAAGACCGAGAGCAAGGTGTCGCGGCAGAAGAAGACGGAGCGGGCACAGATTTGCTAAGCTCAAGGGGCCTTGTATCATCGAACACCGGAAAGGACTCGCGGGACAAATTTACTGCTATCAGAACAGATACGAAAGGTTATGCGAATGAAATGCTCAGGGCGGTCTGAGAGAGGACCGGTCACAAATGTAACAAAACTGGAGAACGGAGTTCGAGTGGTGACAAGCCACATGCCGGGGATGCACTCGGTGGCTATCGGAGTGTGGATGGCTTGTGGTCTCCGGCACGAGTCAATGCGCCTGAACGGCATATCCCATTTCGTGGAGCATCTGGTCTTCAAGGGGACGAAGAACAGAAGCGACCGGGAGATCTCACAATCCATTGAAGGAGTGGGGGGGGTTCTGAACGCCTCCACGGGGGATGAGCTGACGTTCTTTTTCTCTCAAGTGCCCCGTGAGAAGTTCGCGCTGGCTCTGGAGGTTCTTCTGGACATCACCATTAACCCTGTGTTCAAGGAGGATTACCTTGAGAGACAGCGGAGCATCGTCCTCGAAGAAATTCACATGTACGAGGACAGACCCTCAAGCGTCGTGCAAGATGTGATCAACGAAGTCATGTGGGGCAACCATCCCCTCGGAAGACGAATTCTGGGAACCGAAGAAAACGTACGGCGTATTTCGCGGAAGGAAATCCAAGACTATCATAAAAGGATGTACCTTACAGGGAATTGCGTGGTGTCCGTGGCGGGTGCGCCCCCACATGAGGAGATCGTCGCTGAGGTTCGCAAGAACAGCCGCAACATGAGACAGGGCGCGAGGCGAAGATTCGCCGGGGTGAAGGACCCGGAGAAAGGTCCCAAGATCCTTGTCAAGCAGAAAGAAATCGAACAGTGCCATTTCTGCCTCGGGATGAGGACGTTTCATCGCGACCACCCCGACAGGTTCGGGCTGAAGCTCATCAGCACGCTGCTGGGCGAGAACATGAGTTCTCGCTTGTTCCGAGAAGTCCGGGAAAAAAGGGGGTTGGCTTACTCTATCCACACCGACATTGACCGCTACGTGGACGCCGGCGCGTTCGTGGTCTCTGCGGGGGTGGTCATTGACCGAACGAGAGAAGCGGTCGCCACGGTGCTCCGAGAACTGAAGAAGTTGGCAACCAAACCGGTGCCGAAAGCCGAGTTCGGCAGAGCCAAGGAGTACGTCGTTGGCCTCATCAAAATGGGGATGGACCGTGTGATGAGCCAAATGTTGTGGACGGGCGAGGACCTCCTTTTGTCGCGCAAGGTACAGAGCACCGAGGAGGTCATCCGCCACATTCACGCCGTGACACGTGAAGATATCCGGAGAATCGCCAACCATATATTCGTCAAAAACCGGCTTAACCTGGCTATCGTCGGACCCATCTCAGAGGGAAAAGAGGCGGTGAAGTGGCTGAAGTTCTGAAGGTTAAGATCGCCCCCTCGGTCCTGGCGTCGGATTTCAGTAAGCTCGGGGCCGAGGCGAAACGGGCGGAGGAAGCGGGAGCTGACCTGCTCCACTTGGACGTGATGGACGGGCACTTCGTTCCCAACTTGACCATCGGTCCCGATGTCGTGCGTGCCATCCGAAGGTCCACCTCACTGCCCCTGAACGTCCATCTGATGATAGAAAATCCCGATAAGTTTTTCCGCAGCTTTTCCGAAGCGGGCGCCGACAGCATCGTGTTTCACGTCGAGGCGGCGGAGGACGTTTCCCGGAGCATAAGGAGCTTGCGAGAACTGGGGGTGGGGTGCGGTCTGTCCTTGAATCCCGACACCCCGGTGGAGGAGGTTCTCGGCTATCTGGGCGATGTTGACCTGCTGTTGGTGATGTCGGTCCACCCCGGTTTTGGAGGTCAAAAGTTCATACCGGAATCGCTGCAGAGGATGAAACTGGTAAGGGAAGAAGCACGAACGAGAAATCCAACGCTCGACATCGCGGTTGATGGCGGCATCAACGAAAACACAGCCAAAATGGTTCTCGCATCAGGGGCGAATGTGTTAGTCGCTGGGACAGCTCTCTTCTCGAGCGAAAACATGGCGGAGGCAATAGGGAGATTGAGAGGATGACCGAGATCAGGTTCGGCACGGACGGATGGCGCGGCGTTGTGGGGCAGGATTTCACTTTGGATAACGTGAGAGTCGTTGCCCAGGCGATAGCGGATTACGTCAACTCCGCCAGCGACTCAAAAAAGGAACTTGACGTCGGCTACGATGCCCGCACTCTCTCAGTGGAATCGGCGGAGGCGATTGCAGAAGTGCTGGCGGGAAACGATATTCGCGTGCTCCTCAGCGAAAACATTGTGCCGACGCCGACGCTGGTTTACGCGATAGAGCACCGCTCCCTTGGGGGAGGAGTAATGGTTACCGCCAGCCATAATCCGCCTCGGTTCAACGGGATCAAGTTCAAACCCTACTATGCGGGCTCCGCGGACGTTGAAATCACAACCGCCATCGAGAGCCGTCTCGGGAAGGTTCAGCCGAAGGTCATCTCCCTGGAGGAAGCGAAGCGAAATGGCTCCGTCCGGGTGGTGGACCTATGGGCTTCGTACGAGGAGAATCTGAGGTCCTATGTTGACCTGCGGGTGCTCGGAGAGGCGAAGCTGAAAGTGGTTGCCGATCCGATGCACGGCTGCCAGGGGAGGCTGCTGGAGCGGGTTCTGTCGGAGACCTCGTGCAGAGTGGAGACGATTCACGCGGAACCCGATTCCGCCTTTGGCGGACTATCGCCCGAACCGATTCCGCCGCACGTAGAGGAACTCCAAAAGGCTGTCCTGGAAGAGGGAGCGGATGTCGGTCTCGCGGCAGACGCCGACGGCGACAGGGTGGGCGCGGTGGACGCCGGAGGGCAGTTTGTCACACCGCACCAGATTCTCGCCATGCTGCTTTTGCACCTCCACAATAACAGGGGTTGGAGGGGAATCGTCGTCAAGACAATCACCACCAGCACCCTCATCGAGAGGATCGCCCGCGACCTCCGCTTGCCTTGGAAGGAGACACCTGTCGGGTTCAAACACATCTGCCAGATTATGAGGAATGAGGACGTACTCATCGGCGGGGAGGAGAGCGGCGGGATAAGCTTCAAAAACTACTTCCCCGAGCGGGACGGGGCACTTTCAGGCCTTCTCCTTCTGGAACTTATGGCTACCGAAGGCAAGAAGATCGAGGAAATCATGTCCCACATTGATGCCACCTACGGCAGCTTCCGTTATCGAAGAAGAGACATCGGCCTCTCCGAGGAGAAGAAGAAAAAGCTCTTCAACAGTTTGAAGAGCAATCCCCCTCGCCACATCGGCGAGGAGGACGTTGCGGAAGTGAAAACGTACGACGGAGTGAAATTGATTCTCGAAAA
>JABMQX010000109.1 GCA_013203085.1 bacterium
TTATCTCGCATGGACATCTTGGGCAATCCTCCTTCCTGACACAAGGTTCCTTGCCAAACGGTTAAGAAGGCTATGCTTTTTGCAAGCCGCAATCAAGGGAGAATGACATGGGCAGAAATAAAAATCGCTGAGGAATTCCATAATGCCTTAGTCCTGCGATCCGCAAATGCGGTTACGTTTGCTTTTTTGACGAAGGAGGTCCTTCGACGGGATAACAGGATACACCACAGATCAGGGCAGGTGAGCTATCGGGCGCGGGTGCGTTTCGGTGGTAAAAAACGCCGGAGCTTCCAGCGAGTAACGGCGCCCTCCGGGAACACGGGGCTGTGGCACGGGCGTCCCGCCCCCTTCAGCGAGGGCAAGATGCCCTTGAGACTGCCGGCAGGATGCCGGCGTTACGGGGGGCCTCTCTGCGTCCTCTGCGCACTCTACGGTTACTTCTTGAGCCCCCGGCAAGTGAGGCCTCACTGAATTGCCCATATTTGGCTTGACACGGGGGACGCAAGCACTTCAATATGGAGCGTCATAGAAGCGAAGGCTTCCGCCGGGCGGTGCATCGGAATGGGGTTCTTTGCGTGGAGGGAATTGGCGGCAATCAGGACCTTCTTCTTGTGCCCTCAGGGGATCGGACAACTTGCCTGCGCGGGCCGGGACAGAATGGCTTCTTGCATATCCCGTGGGCGATTGCTACTGTCAGCTCTGCAGGGCATCTCACAGCAAATATGATTGGACGCTAACATGGCTGAGAACGATTTGATTCCCGTTGACGTCACAAAAATCGCCTTGACCTCCACGTTCTGTGCCGTGGTGCTCGGCAACGACGAAAAAGAATTCCCCATCTACATTGAGCCTGCCATCGGGGCTGTCATCAAGATGTTTATCGAGGATGTGGAGAAGCCTCGGCCTCTCACGCACGACCTCATCGGAAACATACTGACCGGCCTTAATGCAACGGTCGTCCGAGTCGTTATTAACGACCTCAAGGATAACACCTATTTCGCCCGGCTCTTGTTGAAGGAGGAGAACGAGCTCGGTAAGAAAATCGTGGAGATTGACAGCCGCCCCAGCGATTGTATGGCCATTGCGAAGATGAAGAAATGCCCCATCTTCGTAACCCGCAAGGTCTTCGACGCAGTGGGCAAACCTCCTGCCTGACCTCCGGCCGCCGTGCCGCCTTACCGCAGCGCTTCTTTTGTCTCGGGAAGAGTCCGCTTGAGGTAGTCAAACGCCTCCTCCGCGCTGTCAACGAACCGGAAAAGCCTCAGGTCCGAGCGGCTTATCACCCCCATTTGAACCATAAAGTCGAAATTCACCACCTTCTTCCAGAAGCTCGGCCCGAACAGGAGCACCGGAAATTTATGGGGAATCTTCCCTGTCTGTCTCAGTGTCAGCATCTCCATCAGCTCATCCATGGTTCCGAAACCGCCCGGGAAAACAATGAGGGCTCTCGCAAGGTAGAAGAACCACCACTTCCTCATAAAGAAGTAATGGAAATCGAACTCATATCCCGATGAAATAAACTTATTGGGAAGCTGCTTCGCCCTCGGCAAACTGATGTTGAGACCCAGAGATTTTCCTCCCGCTTCTCGGGCCCCGCGGTTAGCCGCTTCCATGATGCTCGGCCCGCCACCGGAACAGACCACATAGCGCTTCCCGTCGGCGAAGGTTTTTGACCAGAGCGTAATCTCCCTCGCAAGCTTAACCGCCTCCGAGTAATATCTCGACATCTTCACCTGATCCTGCGCCTGCCGAAGTTCCGCCAGCAGTGAACGCCTTCGCGTCCCGGAAGAAGCGACCTTCTTCTCCGCTTGTCTCAGGCGTGCCTTCGCTTCTTTTTCACAGAGAATGCGGGATGAGCCAAAAAAAACGACCGTTCCTCTTATATTATTTTCTTTGAACCTCTTGAGGGGCTCAAGGAACTCACACAGTATCCGCACCGTCCTCGCCTCAGAGCTGTTGAGGAATTCCAAATTGTTGTACGCCTTCGGCGCCCGTCGAGCAGCTCGCCCCATCGTCTTCCTCCTTTCAAGGATTCAGGTTATGAATCAAACTTATTGGACCCTCGATCATACCACAATCTGCCCCACGATGATGAGAATCCCCTCTCAGAAAGAGACTTCAGCCAAAAACCTGTTGACAGGCTCCGCCACCGCTGAAACAATATCAGTAGCCGTGGATATGACGAGGGCGATGTCCCAAAGGCGTATCGTATGAAAAAGATTCAGTTCGTAATCCTATTGACCCAGCTTCTCCTTATACCCATCTTCTGCTTTTCCGAGAGCGCCAAGGAGCCTTCGCCCGAGGAGGAATTGCCTGCCGAAATGGCTCTGACGGAGGAGAAGGCCGCCTTCTTTGTATCCCAAAAGGCTTTTGCGGAATACTACTATGATGTCGCAGTCCGCGCCCTTTCAACTTTCGTAGAACTCTTTCCCGCCTCCGAAAACGCATGCGACGCCTATCTCCTGTTGGGGCAAGCCTGCTTTCAACTGAAAAGGTACGATGCCGCCCAGGCTGCCTTGCGCAAGGCTGCCGAAGCGAAAAACAGCGGGAAATTCTCAGATGCGATCTCTTTTTGGATGGCAAAGTGCGATCTCGCCCGGGGCTTGACCGACAGGGCGCTGCCGGTCTTCGCGACACTCACTCGAATCGCCCCCGCAAGCCGCTACCAGCTTCACAGCCTCTACAATATGAGCCTGTGCTATGAAGCGAACGAGGAATATGAAAAAGCTATCCAGCAACTTCAACTCGTCCGGAAGGCTGACTCGGAGAGCCGGCTCTTTTTCCCGTGCGCCCTTCACGAAGCACGGTGCCTGATAGCTCTTCGACGCACTCCCGAGGCGCAGAAGCTCCTTTTGGCCTCCATCGAGAACAAGTCGAAGGACCCCTGTGTCAGCGAGTCCTTTTTTCTTCTTGGCGAGATTGCCACATCTCTCGGGGACCACCAGAGCTCCTATAGATATTATCAGAAGTCGCTAAGCGGCAGTATGCCCCAAGAGTGGCACCCAGAGGCCTACTACGGAATCGGATGGTGCCTTCTCAAGCTGAGGAGATACGACGAGGCACTCAAGGTTCTCGAGGACATCGAAAAGCTCCGACCCCAGCCCGGCCTCGTCAAGAAAGTCGAAATGACGGGTTGCCGACTTAGGCTGTTGAAAGGAGAAGGCGACGCAGCCATAGCAGCCCTCGAAGAGTACATGAAGCGCTATCCGGCGGATCCGACGATCGCCGAGGCGAAATACCTCGTCGCCGAAGCCCTCCTCAATCTGAAGAAGTACAAGGCTGCCCTCAAGCAGTACGATAGCGTGATTTCCTCCTTCCCAAAGGCCCCTTTGCTGGATAAAGTTTACTTCGGCAAGGGACGGGCATTATTTCTATCGGGGAATTACCTCGAAAGCGTCAAGAGCTTTCGGAAGGTAGGGGAGCTGTCAAAGGATGCCAGGCTCCAGCTCGAGGCCGACAGGAGCATTGCCGAAGCACTTTACGCGGCAGCCGATTATGGCGGCGCCGCGGCGGCTTATCGAGAGGTTTTGGAGAAAACGCCCCCCTCCGCAAACCCCGATGAAATCCTTTTCCGACTCGGGTGGAGTTATTACAGACAGGGCGAATACGACAGTGCCATCGCGTCTCTCGAAACCCTCGTGACGAAGTTCCCCAAAAGCGAATATGCCGACAACGCTCTGTACCGCGTCGGAGGCGCCTATTGTAGGAAAGGAGATTACGAAAAGGCAGTGGGTGAATACGACAGACTGGAAAAGGACTATCCTAAGAGCGACCTGTTGGACAGCGTCAAATACCAGATCGGCTTGTGCAATTACAATATAGGGAGATATTATCCGGCCCTCGTCGCTTTCCGAGAGGTCGTGGAGAAGTTCCCCAAAAGCCCCCTCGGCGAAAGGTGTTCCTACGAGATCGGCTGGTGCCATCACCAACTGGGGAAAGAAGAAGACGCCCTGAAGCATTTCCGTGCCCATATCGCCAAGTACGGCAGGACCGAGCTTTCCGGAGAGGCCCTTTTCTGGCTCGGCGAATTCCATTACAATCGAGCCAACTACGATGCCGCACTGGAGAGCTTTCGGCGACTCGCCGAGCAATATCCCGCTCACAACCTCGCCGACAGAGCCCTATACTGGAAAGGACGCTCAGCTTTGAACCTCGCAAAATACAAAGACGCCGTGGAAGCATTCTCCAAGCTTGCCCAACTCTTTCCTGAAAGCAGCCTCCGGGCAGAAGCCCTCTACCATCTCGCCATCGCTTACAAGGAGCAGAAGCTCTTTTCCCCGGCACTGCTTGCCTTCGAGAAGGTCAATGAGCTGCATCCGAAGACCTACCTGAGAGACGACCTGACCTGGCAGATCGCCGATTGTCTCCTTGCAATGGGCAGGCGAGGCGAGGCCCTGAGTACCTATACCAAGCTTCTCCGCAGCGAAACTCCCTCCACCCGCGCCAGAGGTCGCTACGGGCGAGGAAGGTGTTTCCAGGACGACGGAAGATATTCCTCGGCGATCGCCGAGCTTATGGTCGTGATCTGGGAGTTTCCGGAGGAGAAGGAACTGGTCGGCCAAGCGGCCTTTGCAGCGGCACAATGTTATGAGGAACTGGGCCAGCGGCATAACGCAATCCGCGTTTACTCCCTCATTGTCGAAGGCGACCTCCAGGGGAAGCAGAAAGCAGAAAAGGCGATTCAATCCCTTCGGAAACGGTCCCTGTTCTTCTTCATCAAGCAGCGTTAGGAAAGGAAGACGTGATGTTCAGGATCATCGAAATGGGCGGCCCCTTGATGTACCCCATCCTTTTATGTTCGATTCTCTTTGTGGCCATCTTGATAGAGCGCCTCTACCATTACCACCGGGCGCAAATTGACACTAACGAGTTCATTTCCGGCATCCGAAACGTCTTGAAAAAGAAGAAAATCGCCGAAGCAATATCCATTTGCGACGGCACGCCGGGCCCCGTCGCTCACATCATCAAAGCCGGCATCCTCAAGCACGATCGCCCAAAAGAGGAAATCAAGGAGACCATCGAAGACGTCGCCCTTCACGAAGTTCCCCGCCTCGAGAAAAACCTCAACGTCCTCGCGACTGTCGCCCACATCGCTCCTCTCCTGGGTCTCTTGGGAACCGTCCTGGGCATGATCGGTGCCTTTCAGGAAATCCAAAGCCAGAGCGGCAGAGTCAACGCCGCCGACCTCGCCGGGGGTATTTGGGAAGCACTCGTGACCACCGCGGCAGGCCTTTCCGTAGCGATTCCCGCCTATGTCGCCTACAACTATCTGCTCAGCCGCGTCGGCGCCCTCGTCCTTGATATGGAAAGAAGCGCCACGGAGGTTGTGGACCTCCTCACGACCAAAGAGGAAGAATATGAGATTTAAGAGAAGACTGACCATAAGCAAAGGGTTCCTCGACATGACCCCTTTGATTGACGTCGTTCTCTTGCTATTGATATTCTTCATGCTCTCGTCTTCCTTCGTTTTCAATCCGGGCGTTAAAGTGGACCTCCCGGAATATACGTCCAGCGAGAGCCTCGACAAAAGCGACCTGGTCGTCACCATTACCAGGGAGGGCCTGTATCTTTACAATGACAACTCCATTCTTCTTCGGGAACTGGAGAACAAATTCAGGCAAGCCGCCTCGGAGAATCCCAACGCACGACTGATAATAAAATCGGCGAACGAAGTTCCTCATGGCATCGTGGTCAAAGTCATGGTCATGGCCAAGGAAGCCGGAATCAAGAATCAGGCTTTTGCCACGCGACCTAAAGAAGATTGAACGCCCTGCGATGCTCTCGGCCCCTTGCGGGCAGATGACCTCATCTCGAGGGACGGTGATGGAAAAGGAAAACTTTCTCGGACAACACAAGGTCTTCATAAAGTCCGTATCAGTCTCTCTCGTCACACACCTTCTCGGTCTCTCTCTATTCAGCGTCGCGGAAATCCGCCAGAAACCCCTCCCGTCCCATCTCAGATTCACTCTCCTCGCCATCCCTGCCCTCTGGGAAAAAACCGGTCCCCTCGCTGAGACTACCAGCGACCTCGACAGGGCGGATACCAGCCTTTTGGCCCTGACGGCGCTCACTCAGACTGCCGGCGCCGGTTCCGCTCCGAAGCTGGAACTCTTCCATAAACAGCTCATTTGGGAAGAGGAGCCGGAAAACATGCCCGCGTCTCCTACCTTCTCCGGTCTGGCATATTGGACCTTCCAGAAAGAAAAAGCGGATTACTCCCTTCTCTTGCGTTCCCTTAATGACAATCCAACTTTTCTGGCATCTAAAGTGGCTGAAAATCTCGCTTCCCTTCCGGCGAGGCGACGTCTCGACGCGGAGCCCGGGGAGAGGATTGAACTCTCCCCTTCCTTGCGGAGAAGAGGAGTTCTCCACAAGGAACTGCCCGCAATTGCTGCCCCGGAGGCTCGATCGTCTTTCGACCTATCCACCCGCCTCAGCGTGGCAATTGATTCCACAGGGGCTGTCCGGCACGTGATTGTTCTTCGCAGCAGCGGTGTTACCGCCCTGGACGCCGCCGCCCTCAAGAGCCTCTCCAAATGGAAATTCACGCCGACGCCGGAGAATGGGGATGGCTCCTCTTTGTGGGGATGGGTTCAGTTGTCGTTCCTCAAGACTCCCCCGGAGCAGAATGTCCGGCCCTCACCGAAAGCGAGCCCTGATAGAAAAAAAGAGAATTAGCCATGTTTCGTCTGGAAATAGCCGAAGTTTTTTTTTATACATTTTGCCACTTCTATGCCTTCTTTTCCTGATATGGTTGGTTTCCGAATTGAAAGAGAAACGCAAAAGGTACCAGCCCCCGGGGAAAAAGCTCTGGAGGTGCAGCATTTGTGCTCATGTTTACATAGCCGATAGGGACGAGAGCCTGACCAAGTGTCCCCGGTGCGGCAACTTGCAGGAGAAGAACGATGACCAATGATCTCGCCCAGGGTGGGACGCCGGCAGTGTCAACCGTCCGCTTCCCTCGCCATGCCTTCCCCATACGGGCGGCGAATCCTTCGGTAGCGAACGGGCACTTGTCTTAACTTTAGCAGAAAGGGAGAAATACATTATGGGAATGTGGGTAGGAAGAGGCCGCAAGGCCAGACGTTGTTACGGTTTTGACGAAATAGCCCTCGTGCCGGGAACGGTTACAATCAATCCGGCTGAAGTGGACACCAGTTGGGAGATAAAGGGTTTGAAGTTTAAGGTGCCCATCCTCGCCGCCGCCATGGATGGCGTCGTGGACACTAAGTTCGCCATCGCTATGGGCCGCCTCGGCGGAATAGCCGTTCTCAACCTCGAAGGAATCCAAACTCGCTACGAGAACCCAGAGGAGGTCCTCGATAAAATAGCAAAAACCTCCCCGGAGGAGGACACGGAGCTTATCCAGTCCATGTACACCGAACCCGTCAAAGAGAACCTCATTGGCAAGAGAATTGAAGAGATCAAAGCCGCGGGGGTTCCGGCGGTCGTCTCCAGCATTCCCCAGAAGGCCGAGAGGTTCGGAGCCATCGCCCAGGAGGCTGGCGTGGACATATTCGTCGTTCAAGCCACTGTCACCACCGCCAAGCACATCTCGACAGAGTACGAGCCACTCAATTTCCAGAAATTCTGCAAGCAAATGAATGCGCCCGTGATTGTCGGCAACTGCGTGACCTACGAGCAGGCTCTGGAACTGATGGAAACCGGTGTTGACGCTCTCCTCGTCGGCATTGGCCCCGGAGCAGCCTGCACTACCAGAGGCGTCCTCGGCATTGGCGTACCCCAGGTAACAGCCACCGCTGACTGTGCCGCCGCCAGAGACTCCTTCTACAAACGGCTAAGAAAATACGTTCCCATCATTACCGACGGAGGCATGAATGTCGGCGGCGATATCTGCAAAGCCTTTGCCAGCGGCGCCGACGCCGTCATGGTTGGATCCGCCTTCGCCAGGGCGGAAGAAGCCCCCGGGCGAGGATACCATTGGGGAATGGCCACTCCCCACGTCAACCTCCCAAGAGGCACCAAAATCCACGTCGGAACTTCCGGAACTCTCGAACAGATTCTTTTCGGCCCCGCCGTCCACGACGACGGGTCTCAGAACCTCATGGGCGCCCTTCAGACAGCTATGGGAAGCCTCGGCGCACGCGATATCAGAGAGATGCAGTTGACCGAGCTGATTATCGCCCCAGCTATTAAGACCGAAGGGAAACTCTTTCAGACCTACCAGAAGGTCGGAATGGCCCGGTAGAAGGCCCGCTTCGGCGGGCCCGCACCGGTGTCGGCGGTGACTACAGCTATGTTCGATTTCCACATCCATACGACTCTCTCCTGCGACGGACGGTGCACTACAGATGAGGTTTGCCGCAAGGCGATCGAAATCGGCCTTGACGCCATTTGCTTCACCGAGCACATGGATCTTGACCCCGCCGATCCCGGATACGGCTTCCTCAATTACGGACAGTATTGCCAGCAAGTTGAGGAGGCCCGGCGGCACTACGGCGCAAAGCTCACCATATTCAAGGGAATTGAGATTGACTACCAGAGCCGCTTCGAGGACGAAATCCGCGACTGGCTGGCTGACAAGGAGCTCGACCTCGTCCTCGGTTCCGTTCATTACGTTGATGGGGCGATGCTTTCCGAGGAGATGATCGGCAGAAGAGACCTGGACAAAATCTATCTCCTCTACCTGGATGAGGTCCGGCGGTCCGCCGAGAGCGGCCTTTTCGGGGTGATCGGACACCTCGACTACATCAAGAAGTTCACCGGCGACGCCCGCTATCTCGATTCAAACGAGCAGCTCCGCCCCGCCCTGGAGAAAGCCTTGCGAGCCGTCATTGCCAGCCGCGCCGCCTTGGAAGTCAGCACCAAGGGGCTGGTCGCGAAATCGCGAGACTACCGGCCTTCCTTCAACATCGTCCGCCTTTACAAGCGCCTCGGCGGGCGAACGGTCACGATCGGTTCGGACGCGCATGACTGTCAGGTCCTGGGGACCGGCGTGGCGAAACTACAGCGAATCTGCGAGAAAATCGGTCTCCTTGTTATCACTTCTCCCAGCAATCCCACCTTCCGCCCCTCCCCCGGGCGGCGAGCGCGCTGAAAAACGCCCCTTCACACCAAAAAGGCGTTTACACACTGACAGACCATTGCTACTATCCCCTAAGAATAGCTTGCAGCGGTTGTCCGACCTCTCGGTGAACGATGAAACCTCTTGAGAAAATAGCCATACTCGATTTCGGGTCCCAATACAGCCAGTTGATTGCCAGGCGAGTCCGCGAAAACGGTGTTTACTCGCTCATCGTTCGTCACGACATCACCCCGGATGAACTGCAGAAGCTCTCCCCGAAAGGGATTATCCTCTCGGGGGGACCCGCGAGCGTCTGCGATGCCGGCTCCCCGAGGGCCGACCCTTCTATCCTCAAGGGCGAGATTCCCGTCTTGGGAATATGCTACGGCATGCAGTTGATGGGGCTCCTTCTCGGCGGAAAAGTCGAGCCGGGACAGAAACGCGAGTACGGGCGGGCGGAATTGGTTCTGGAAAAGGAAAGCCCCCTGTTTTCCGGCCTCGATTCACACCAGACCGTATGGATGAGCCACGGCGATAAGGTCGTTGCACTTCCTCCCGGCTACGAGACCGTCGGCGGCACCGATAACTGCGAGATCACCGTCATGGGCGACCAGCAAGGGAAATGCTTCGGCCTCCAGTTCCACCCCGAAGTCGTTCATACCCGCCGGGGAAATGAGATCCTCCGGAACTTCCTGTTTAGGATTTGCCGCTGCGCTGGAGACTGGAACATGGGGTCCTTCCACAAGCAAGCCATCGGGGAGATTCGGGCTGCCCTTGGTGATCCCGCCGCAGGCGGGATTGTCCTCGGCGTCAGCGGCGGCGTGGATTCATCAGTCGCTGCGAGGTTATTGCACGAAGCCGTCGGAGACCGGCTCAACTGCATATTCGTCAATAACGGCCTCCTCAGAAAGGGAGAGAGCGAAGAGGTCCGCGAACGCTTCAAGCGCCTGGAAGAAATAGAATTGACCTATATTGATGCCGGGGAAGAGTTTTTGGCTGCCCTGAAGGGCGTCGAAGACCCAGAAGAGAAAAGGAAAATCATCGGCGAGCAGTTCATCCGCGCCTTCGAAAGAGCCGCCCTCAAACTCAAAAA
>JABMQX010000870.1 GCA_013203085.1 bacterium
ATGCCCGGTAACAATGTCCTTTCATCGTCCATTCCTGTTCTCGCTCGGCGCGGAGCCCGGTCCGGTGGAAAGGCGAAATTATAACATCTTCTCGAATACGACGTAGTCTTCGTCGTAGCTGGCGATATGCCATCCGACTTTTTTGTAGAAGGCGATCGCGCGGGCGTTAGACGCCAGCACACTGAGTTCGGCTTTTCGGACTCCAAGTCGTTTCGCGTACTCCTCGAACAGTCGGAAGAGTTCCACCGCGACACCTTTTCCGCGGAAATCGGGATGGACTGCTACAGAAGCAAGGCCCCCCGTCTCAAAAGCGCTCAGGGCACCGGATGAGCAAGGGCGCCGGGTAGGGCGTTGGTTCTCGAAGAGAGACCTGATCGCGGCCTTGATGTGAGAAGTGCGCTGGCGGATCTTCTCTTGCAGGTCGGAGCGGAGAAAGAAGGCTTTGACGGTAGCGAGAGCCAGCGGCAGGAAATGTGCCCGATAAAAACTTCGGACGAACTCTCCATAGTTGCGGGAACCGGCGACGAAGCCAATGACTTTGCCGGATGCGTCTCGGGCGACGAAAGATATGCTGTCAGGTCGGCCGTGGTAGTGCCTGTAATAAAGTGTGAGGATACCATGACCGAGACCGGTGAGGAAAAAGTCGCGAAAACAGAGGGCGTGGAGCTCGGCAACCTCCTTTGCGAGGGAGTTTGACATTGGTGAATAGTGGATTTCTCGGTCCGTGCTCGTGCCGTCGGCTGGGAAGGCGCCTACAGGGTGAGATTTCGGCACGGGGAGCTCCGGGGATTGGGGAGGCAATCTAAACGATCCAAGAATATGTGTGCGAAGGAAAGGAAGTTGCTCGAGCAATTGGGCTACGAGCCAGCTCACCGGAACGACCTTGCGGGCAAGCGGTGGCAAGAGCGTGGCACGCTTTAATCTGAAGGAGCAGCCGGGGAAAAGCCGCTTCACCTCCCTCGCGCGAATTCCCCGGACATGCCGGTTCCAGGGATTGTCGAAGCGGGAATCGTACCACAGGATCAGCCCCCCCGGTTTGGTGACCCGCATCATCTCGGCGGCAATAGCTTTCTGGAAATTCAGATCGAGGATCGAGCTAAAAAGGGTCGCCTGTACAACAATGTCGAAGGAAGCATCGGCCCAGGGCAACTCGGCGGCGTTTCCGACACGTAGGTCTGCTTGAGGGAGCTTTGGGGCTGCCTCGGCAATTTGGCGCGGATCAATATCTATGCCGGAAAGGAGTTCGGGCGTGGCGCCCCATGATAAGAAATCCAGAAGCCACTCGCCGGAGCCGCAGCCCACGTCCAGGATTCTCCGCCCGGCAAGGGTGGTGACTTGTCCCCGTTTGAGAAGCCGCAAAAGGGAGCGATTCCGCTGGGTGGTCATGAAAAGATTGGGGAGGTGCATCAGCGAGTAGAAATCCGGCGGGATTTCCCTTCTCCGCCTGTCGTTCTCAGCAAGGATTATGGCGATTTGATGAGCGAATCTCTTTTCCTGCACGACCTTACCTGCCCATTCGCTGCTGGTTTTTGTGCTGATTTCGCCGCTGCACGAAATACTGAGGTCAGCGAGGACAATGTACCGCGACGGCCCTCCAGAATCCCCTCGAAAGGCGGAATCTCTCAACTCGACGCGGATATTGGTGCTCCGGGCTTGGATACGTTACCGCAAGTGGGCGAGCGAAGCAACGGCATTGTGTTCGGTGTGGACCGTGACGTGCGTTGACTCTCGACCCCGGGCGGAAAACGTTGACCAGGGCTGACAGGGGAGTTTTGGGCTCACGCCTCTTCGGCGAAGGGCGAGGCTTTCGCTGCTTTTCTCAAAAGCCGTTGGTACAGAAGGAGCAACTTTCTGCTTTCGGATTCCCAGTTGTATTTTTGCTCGACAAGCTCCCTGCCTCTCCGGCCCATTTTCTTTGCCTCCTCGGGATGTTCGAGGAGGTGGATTATGGCATCCGCGATCTGAGGTACGTTTAGAGGGTCAACGACGAGGCCGCAGCCCTGGTCGTGGACAATCCTGCGCCACAAGGGGAAGTCCGATACGATTAACGGGACCCCAAAGGCCATGCATTCGAAGAGCTTGTTGGGCATCGCTTCGATGTGGTTGGGGTGGGGGTGATAGAGGACGAGGCCGGCGAGTGCCCCGGGGTAGTTTTGATAAACGTCCGGCATTGGGACGAGGCCGCGATAGTCCACGAGGCTCGGTTTGCCCGAGTGAAGTGTCCGGGAACGAAGGGCATCATCCTGGAATGGCCCGACTAACCGCAGCCTGGCCGGAAAACGGTGGGAGACTGCCCTGATTGCGGCAAGCATTTCCAGTGCACCGAGTCTCCTCAGAATGAGACCGGTGTAGATGAGGAAAGGC
>JABMQX010000871.1 GCA_013203085.1 bacterium
AAGCGACCACTGTTCCCACTACGCCTGTGTACCCCCCCCCCTTGAAATCAGTGCTCCCCAGAGGATTCCTTGCCGGGTCATAATCAACCAGACTTATTGCCAGGAGCACAGCAACCCCGAAGAGAATTAAGCCCCATGCCTCCGCGTACCTATGCTTGATTGTCGGCTTGTTCTTCTTCGTCCTCAGCACCGTTCCGTTTCCCTCACAGCGTGGTCCACGGAATAAGACTTCTCTTTTCCTCTCCGCTGGCTAACTTATGGCTCGCCGTTACGCCAGGAGCTCGTAAACGATGACAGCGGCTCCAAGAACAAAACAGTAGGCGGAGAAGACCCATAGCTTCCCTTTTTCCACCACTTTCAAGAAGAGTCTCAGCGCCACGTAGCCCACTGCTGCCGAGACCAGAAGACCGGCGAAGGCCATAGCCCAAACATCGCTCGCGGCAAGCGCCGAACGGCACTTCATTGCTTCAAGTAGCGTTGCTCCCACAATCGCCGGAATCGCCAGCAAAAACGAGAAACGTACCGCCGACCTTCGGTCCCAACCGATAAGCAGAGCGCAACAAACCGTACTCCCTGACCGGGAAATCCCCGGCAGGATCGCCACGCTCTGGGCGATGCCGACTGCAACCGCTCCCTTCGCGTCCACTTCCGATGCCGCGGCCCTTCGCCTTTGGGCTATGCCCCCTGCAGTTAGAATCAAGCTGTTTCCCACCAGCAATGCTCCGACGGCGAACAAGCTCTCGAACGCGGCTCTGATGTACGACCCAAACGAGAGTCCCATGACTGCCGCCGGAACCGATGCCATCACGAGATATGGAATCCACCTTTTCTTCGATGAGAAAAGGGCCGCCACATCCTTTGCGAAAACCAGAAAAATCGCAATTAGCGTCCCGATATGTAAGAAAGCGTCGAAAAGAATTCTGTTTTCCGCTATTCCCAGAAATTCTTGCGCTATGGTCAGGTGTCCCGAGCTGCTCACTGGCAGAAACTCTGTGGCGCCCTGTACAATCCCCAGAATCACCATTTTCAGGATCGAACCCACATTATCCTTTCTGTTTTCCGCGAGCCGCCCTCAAACTGCTTTCAGCGTCATCATTATTTCTGAGATTCGAGCGAAAAAGCGCCGACTTCTCGCCGCCTGCTCACCCTAACTCGATTTTGCCCACATCTACTTCAAGCTGCTTGATCTTGTACCCGAGAATCCTTCTCGTCGTCTTCAGGAGTCTTGAAGCTTCAGATTGAACCCCCTTCGATTCGCGGAGCGCCTCCTCGATCATCCGTTTCTCGAAATCTTCCGTCGCGTCCTTCAACGATTTCTTTCCCATGAGAGCCTTGGGTTCCATGGCCCCGTTTCCTTTTGCGCCCGGTATGATGTCCCAGAACAGATGGCCTTTCGTGATGAGGGAGACACCCCTGTTGAGAACCATAATTCTCTCAATGACATTCTTCAGCTCCCTCACATTCCCCGGCCAGTCATATTCCTCGAGCGCCTGCAAGGCATCTTTGGAAAGCTTCGGCTTGTTCGGGTTCAACTCCCCTGCAAACATTGACAGGAAGTATGCCGCGAGCGCCTTTATATCCTCCTTCCTTTCCCTGAGGGGCAGAAGGTAGATCGGCACCACATTGATTCGATAATAAAGGTCCTCTCTGAAATTCCCTTTCTGAATTTCATCTTTGAGGTCCCGGTTGGTTGCCGAGATTATACGCACGTCAGCGGAGACAGTCTCCGTTCCCCCAACCCTTAGAAACTCTCCCTCTTGGAGGACCCTCAGTACTTTTGCCTGCACGCGGGGGCTCATTTCTCCGATCTCATCGAGAAAAAGGGTCCCCTTGTGCGCCAGCTCAAACTTCCCTTGCCTATTGGAAATTGCGTTCGTGAAGGCCCCCTTCACATGGCCGAATAGCTCACTCTCGAGAAGGGATTCCGGCAGGGTCGCGCAATGAAGAGCCACAAAAGGATTATTCCGCCGCGAACTCTGAAAGTGCAACCTCCTCGCCACCACCTCCTTACCTGTGCCGCTTTCCCCTGTTATGAGAACCGACGCGCGCGAATCCGCGACCTGCTCGATTTTCTGGATCACGCTGAACATCACCCCAGACGACCCTATGATTCTGTCCGAGCTCCGGTTCAGGTGAACCTGTGTCCGCAGGCAGTTGACCTCCTCCTCGAGTTTCTTGCTGCGAAGAGCATGGTCCACAACCATCCGAAGCTCGCTGACGTCGAAGGGCTTAACTATGTAGTTGTAGGCCCCGAGCTTCATGGCGTCAATTGCCTTCTGCACGGCCGTCGTCGCCGAGATCATAATCGTCTCGATGTCTTTATGCTTTTTCACTATCGCCTTGAGGACCTCTAATCCATCCAACCCAGGCATAAGAATGTCCAGCAAGACCACATCCACATGCCGCTTTTTTCAACAGCTCCATAGCCTCCTCCCCGCTGTCCGCCAACACAATCTCATAGCGGTCTCTCAGGGCGATCCTCAGCGATTCGCGGGCACCCTCGTCGTCATCAACGATCAACACGCGCTCCATAGCTTTCTCCTGTGGTGTTTATCTCCTTCTGTCACTGCCATAAACTGAAGACAGTTATCCCCGTTGTTGGGTCGGTAGGTTGTAATTATCCTCCTTGGAGACCAACTCCGGGCATCTTTCATCCCGTGTTGTGTTCTTGGGGGAGGATTATCCTGACAGTCGTCCCTTCCCCTTCTTTGCTCTCTATTTCCATTCTTCCTCGATGCCTGCTGACGATCTTCCGGGCAATTGCCAGACCCAGCCCAACCTTCTCCCCTTTTGTCGTGAAAAAGGGTTCCCCCATCTTTCTTATCTTAGCCTCAGGCACTCCTTTCCCAGAATCCCTGAACTCTGTCTCGACGAATACTTCGTTGTCGGGGATAACCGTGTCCTCTCCGCTGATACCGGTGTTGTCAAAAACAACCCCGAGTTCATCCCCCTTGCGAAGTTCCTTAGCCGAAACCTCCCTAACCGAAATTGTAATCGTTCCGTCGGGGGGAGTGGACTCGACGCTGTTCCTCAATACGTTTAGAAAAGCCGAACGGATCAGT
>JABMQX010000872.1 GCA_013203085.1 bacterium
AGGAAGAATCGCTGCATGTCAATGACGAGGAGGGCCGCTTTGTTTGCGGTTAATTGCATCTCGTGCTGGTTGAAGGGCGCGATTTTCTCGAGCCAGCGTCGGGTTTTCTCTCCAATGGAATCTGATGTTACGTATGCCTGCTCCATGTGGTAATCTCCTGAGGTGAGGTCAATTGGGAAACTGATACTATCCGCCTGCCCGGCCCTAATACTTCAATAGAATCTCGGGGTTGTCAACCCAAACGGCCAGGTAGGGATATTTGGACTGCTTTTCCTTGAGGTAGAGTAAAAAGGGAGAATCGAACACGAGGTTATTCATACTGGCCGATTCAACCTGTATTTCGGCCTGGGACTTCAGCATGGCGCCTTTCTCGTTTAGCCGGAAACGAATATCCTGCCTGGCCTTCGCGATGTAATAGGTTGTGAAGCCTTCGTTCAGAAGGTCCTTGCCGAGCAATTCTGAGTAAGAATGGAAGATATCGAAGTCGAGCTTTGGCATCTGTAAGGCGTCGTTGTAATCCAAGGATTGGGAGTCTCTCCCTTCGACCATCCTCAGAACGGAACGAATGGTCTCCATAAGTGTTTGACGAGGATTAATCCTTGCCAGAATGATTTGGTCACCGGGCGAGCTGGAAATGAGCGTGATGACGCATTCGTCCGTGCTGTAGTCGTAAGCAAGGATGCGTACCTGCCTTCCCAATTTCGCGTGCCTGGGTTTGCGTGGCGCAAATTCCCTTATCCCGAACGCCTTGACGGGGACAATGCCGGATGGCGATCGGAAGCTGACAGGCTTTTTCAGGCTCTCGAAAGGCGTTGGGAATTTCAGGTCTTTGAATAGAAACGTGTAAGCGAAAATGCTCTCTGGGGGGAGTTGCGCCGTGACCGTGGGAGCGTTCTCGTCGAATTTCGACCTCAGGGCTTGGTTTATCTTCGCGAGGATATTGTCCTTACCGAAGCCCGCCATGGCGACATAGCAGTCTTCGGAGATGTCTGCTTTGGTCGTCAGCTTTTTGTTCAGGATTTTGACCATGGGCGGCTCGTCGGTGAGGCGGACGTCTTCTTTGACGATGTTGTCGCGGAGCTCGTTCCAGGCGAGTTGGAAGGTGGAGCAGTAGATGAGGTTCTTCCCGGGGACGATCTTCTGTTCGAGATGGGCCGTGATGATGGTGTGCTTGAGGTCTTTGGAGTCGGCCCGGAACGGTTTTTCTTCCTTCTTCCGGCCGAAGCAGCCAGAAATGGCTACAACAGCTACCAATAACGCTAAACAGCCCAGAAATCCACGATTCTTCATGGCATTCCCCTCGCTCACAATGGCGCTCACCTACGATTGGCTCAGCGCAGTTTTGCCCCTCCCTATCCCATTGAGCGGGAGCTTACGATACAAGTCTATGCTATCCGCGGAGTTTCGTCAACTTCCCTCCCGAACGATTTCGATGCCGTTGATGAGGGGGGCCTGTGCCTTCGTGGGAGATTCGACTTCGGGGACAAGCTCGATCGCAAGACCGCCTGTGACGCGGACCCCCTTGAACTCTTTGACGAGCGCTTTCTGCGGTGCGCCCGCCGCGAGAACGATGTCGAAGTCTTTGACGACGACCTTGTCCTGGAGCTTGATGTCGAAGACACGCTGTCCGGGGAGGTCTTCGGCAGGAGCGGCGAAGCACAGGCGGACGGTGTAGGAACGGGGCAGATCGGCTGCTCCCAACAACGGCACATCACACTTCGTCAAGCCGTAGCAGCCGGATGCGAAGACCCAGGGCTTATCCGTTCCCTCGATTCGCACGCCCTTGAAGTTGTGGGAGAAGTAGCCCATGTCCGGGATGACCTGCTCGTTCAGAGCAAGCGGCAGGACCCAACGGACTTGCAGATTCGCAAGTTGGGGCCGGGGATATGTGAACCAGAGGGTTCCGTCTTCGTCTTTCCTCTCGCCCGGGGCGCCGAAGTTGACGGCAAGGCGCTTGACCGGGGTTAAGACGTCGTCGCCCGGTGTTTGAGCGCCTCTTCTGGGGAATACGGACCAGGGCCTGTTCTCGTCGGTGGCCTCTCTGGGTGCGAAGACGACGGTAGACCTTATCGGGAAAGAACACCGGCAGCCGGAGCTCGCCTCCGGGTAAAGGACGAGCCCGTTGGCCATGATGATATTGAGCCAGCAGCCCCCGCGGACGGCGCCGAAGGGGAGCATCCCACGGTCCTCATTGAGGTCGTAGTAGGTCGTGCTGTAGGAGCGCAGGAAGAAGCAGTTGTCTGTCGCGGTGGTTATGCCGCAACTGTGCCCGCCGCGTATGAACTCCCATGTGACCTCCTTGCCGGTAATCGGGTGGATACGTGTCTTGAGCTCGCCTGTACGAATATCACACATCCACGGCTCGACGATGAGGGTGTCCTTCATGACTACCGGGCGGCGGAGATAGCCCAGCTCACGCGACCATATCAGTTCGCCGTCAGTTGCGGAAAGAGCGGTGAC
>JABMQX010000873.1 GCA_013203085.1 bacterium
CGAAGTCATCGAACACGAAGCCGGCCACCAGTTCGACCCCGAAGCGGTGACGGCCTTTTGCCACGCCTTTGAAGTGTGCTTCGCCGTGTGGAGAATAGGCAGAGATTGAACCACGGCGTAGAGAAAAGGCAAAGAAGCTCAGTTTGCATCACCTTCGCCGGATGACGGTGCGCTCGGCAGGAGCCGCTCGCCGAAGGAAAGCACGCCGCGCCTACGTCGCAAGCCTGGGAAGAGGCGGTTAGAACGGCCAGGCTTCCAACTGCTATAGCGAACGCAGCGTTTCTTCGGAGTGGCATGATCTTCTCCAATGATTGGACTTGCCTCCCAGGTAAACCCGACGCACGCCTTCTGCGCAAGGGAGTCGTGGATCTGGAAGCGAGCGAGGATTTCGCCCTTTTCGATCTTGCTTGTTGCCAGCCTCGTCGTAAGCAGGATCCGTCCTTTTCCCTTTACCATGTCCCTGATGTCCAAACGCAAGTATGAGCATTTGTGAAACGCGCTCTCTGGGGGAACGACCATCTTGACGATGACGCTGTGCCCCTAGCGAATGGCAGTAAGGGTAAACCTGGGGTCGGGGCCGTCCGGCTTGGTGAGATAGACAAGGCCCTCCCTCCCATGGACCGCCGGCGCTACGGCCAGGATAAGTGTTGCGAGAAAAAGAGTCCTTCTCATGGCATCCTCCTGTAAAAGTGATGGTTGCCGGCGCAGACGCCCCTTTTTGTTTAACTCGTTTCTATATTGGACACCGAGGCGTTCGATTCGTTCCCGATTTCCGCAGGGAAAACCGACGCTCCATCCTGTGAACCTGAGGTGAATTCGTTTTATTGCCGTCTTGGAGATGCACGCCAGATCTTCCGCCCGGGAAAAATGCCCCAGAGGGTTAGGATCAGTTCGCCCGTACTTCTGCGGTTCACCAACGTTGATGGTCGGTGATGCTAAGGCCTCGCAGGCCACCTCTGGGCCGGCCGGCCCTCACTGGGATTTCATGCAGGCACGTGAGCCTGAACATCACGCCGAGCTGAAAGCCGCAATGGAAATCAGGTTTCAGATGAATGATGGCGAATTCGATGTTGAGGAGTAGCGGGGGGCCAAACCTTGAATATTGAATCTGGAAGAATTGTGCGCTGCGCATTGAGGCCGATCGTAGATATTCAAAGCCTGGCCACCCCTCCTTTCGAGAGATGCTCTTACCTTGCTGCACCTGGTCCGTAATCAGGGTGACCAGGTGCATGCGGTGCGGAACGTGGTCTATCGTCTGTAATGACCACGGCGTGGTCGTCGATCCTGAAGTAAACGCCGATGACTTCTGTGACGTAGCGGATGGCGTCATAGAGGGGAATGTTTTTCAGTCTCATTGTGATGGTGAAGTTGGCCTCACGCACCATCTCGAGCAATACGATGTTGACGTCACCCTCCCTGGAAAGATAATCGAGCACCTCCGTCACGCTGGCGACCTCGAAGGTCATTTCTGGCATGACAGTGCGGCGGAGTTTGCCTTCGAGTGCCGTCTGCTCGTGCGTTTTTGGGGACTGCTCGACCACCTCGGGGTACTGGATCACTTGGAGCTTGTAGATGTTGGGGCCGATTCTAATCTGCGAGTTTTCCAAGGGAAAGGGTCCGTACACGGCGCCGGTATCCGGATCAATTATTTTGAATTTGTAAGCTGTCCTGACTGCCGTGCGTGCGACGGAGGTCCCCGCAGTGGAAGCTGGGAACCCCATGGCTCGGCTGGTGGCAGGGGCGGTTCGAGGGGGGGTACGCGCTCCGGTGGGGCGGGTGCGAGTGGTTCGAGCCGCGGTGGGCGCCGGAGTGGTTGGGCGGGCCTCGTCAGTTCTTCTCCGGACTCCAAACCCCGAAAGTGCGCCTCCGAAGGTCAGGGGTGTTTGGGCGGTGGGCGCTCCAGGTTGTGGCGTAGGTGCAGCTTCCGAGGCTCCGCCTGCGAAGCCCGCGGGCGGTTTGGCGGCGGCCGGCGCCTCGGTGGGTGGGGGCGTGGAGGCCGACTCCGGCGGCAGTTCGATCTTCACTTCGACTGGGGGCGCGGTAGGGGGTGTCGGTTTGCTTTCTGGCGGTTCCGTTGTCTCGGCGTATGCGACGCCTGCGACTACCAATGTGAGGATGGCAATCCATACGATTTTCTTCATGACTTTTCCTCCTTTTCATTTTGTTTGGCTTCATCCGGTTTTGATGGTTTACGGGCTATGATGTTGAGATATCCCTCACCTCCGTTTCTGGTTACGACGATCATCCGTCGTTCGATCCAATCGGTTTTCGTCTCATCCGCGTAAGTAGTGGCCATGCACATGATGTAGGACTTCGGATGACGCACAACGGGCTGCGCGGGGCGGACGGGTTGCGGTTTGTGGTTGTGGAGTGCAAGTATGGCTGCGACGGTCAAGAAGGTGGCGGCTGTTAGAGCGATGGCGGGGCGTACGAAAACACGTTTAGGATATATGCGAGTTTTTGGCGAGGGCGCGGCGGATTCGAGGGCCCTGAGGACATTGCGCTGAATATCCGGTCGGACCGTGAGCGAGTCGGTGTGACGGGCAAGTAATTGAGATATGGATGTCGAGAAATTCCGCTGCTGGACGAGTGCTTGGCGGCAGTCACGGCAGGTTTGGAGATGTTCCTCGACGGAAGTTCGTATGCTGGAAGGAAGGGCTTCGTCCAGATATTGGTGGAACAGTTTCTGGCAGTGCTTGCAGTTCATGGCTTTCTCCTATCGTAAGTGCCAGTAGGACGGAAAAGGTTCAATTCCTCGGGAATCATTTCAC
>JABMQX010000874.1 GCA_013203085.1 bacterium
CGGGGAGCGCGAGATACCTTTCGTTCGGGCGAGGCATCGCGCGCATGGATGATGTACCGTACAAGCGTCCTGTGAAGTTGAGCGGGAAGCGTTGCCGTGTAAACCCCGTCGCCAGCTTCCTCGTCTCCGCCCAGACCATCATCGTTCATGTCAACAGCCGTCCAGTTTATCTGGTAGGCGGAATCGAAAACGCGAATGTATTGCCCGGGAAGCACAACCTGATAAGCCACCCACACTGCAGACAGCCCGTCCGCATCTCTGACCTTAGCTGTTATGACGACATTATCACTGTTATTCGGCTCATGGGGATTGTGGGTTGCCTTCGTGATGTACGGGGCATTATTTGTGGAAAAAGCATCGTTTTGCCGACCGGGCGAAGATGGCGAACCGTCCGCCCAGTTCCTGCCGAAATCGTTGTCGTCGTAAGGGTTGATCAACTCCATGGAAGGCCCATCCCCATCCGGGAGTATCGGCCATGGGTCATCATCGTGAAAATCAACGTAGTCCGCTATAACGCCGTTCGGCGCTCGTAGGGCAACTGTCTCTCCCCCGCCTGAAGTCAACCCGTGAAAATTTCCGAAGGACTTCTCGACCGAGTAATGAGTACTCATCCACTTCAGGTCGGCAGCGATCACAACATACTCTCCCGGAAGAATTGTCGCTGGTCCCGGAAAACTGAAGGACGCATCGCCGACGAATTGCCATCCGTTCAGGGGAATCTCCTCGTTCCCGATATTGACAATCTCGATGAACTTCTCCTTCTGCTCTGCCGAAAGGGGATAGTACATAATCTCGTTGATGACGACATCAGTTTCATGGGCGAGGGGGTTGTCCTGAGAGTTTTGTTCCCCCGGCGTCCCCGTCGGCGCCGAAGAGAGGCTCGGCCCCCAGTTCGAGAAAAGAGCATTATCCGATGATGGATTGACCAGCTCTAAGGAGGGCCCGTTTCCATCCGGCTCAAAGGGCCACGGCAAACGGTCGTTGTATCTCACTTCATCAATGACCTGCGGCGTCGTGGATGCGTCCAGAAGAATCAGTTTCTCCCCTGCGTTTTCGAGCCGCCCGTCGAAGTTCCCGACAGTGTTCGTGATGCCGTAGAAAGACTCGATCTTCGCCTTGTTCTTGCAGACGACCACATATCCGTTGGCAGGAAGCATGTAGAACGGAAATGTGAAAAAGACCCCGTCAGAAAAAGACCATCCGGTCAAATCCACCGACTCGCTGCCCGTATTGTGCAGCTCAATGAACTCGTATTCCTCGTCCGGACCCTGTTCGGGCGATGGGTTATACATGATCTCGCTGATTACCACGTCGCCCGGACTAACGCGACAGAGTAGCGCAAGCGTGACCAGCGTCGTGCAGAGAAAGATTCTCCGAAATGTTTTTGCCATCCTCTTGCCTTTTTTGAGGGGGCTTACCCCACCGGAACATCGGCCACGATGAGCCCGGCCGATTGCCCTGCCGTTCAACTGAAAATCCACTATTACTCATTATACCAAAAAACGCGCTTCCTCTCAAGCCCCTCGACGGCGCGGGTGCGTTGGTATTCCAGGGGCAGGTGAGTTCCCCCTCGCTGGTCGGCACACCGATTTCGCCTATCCGGAGCGAGCAATAGGCCAGCCATATCTGCAATCTGCGCTCTTTTTCAATCACACTCATCAGGCCCGGCCGGGGGTTATGGGGGCAAGAGGCGGAGTATCGGTTGTGGTCCTCGCTCCCGACATAACTGAGATTTCACGGGGGAACTCTCGTAGCGACATCGCTGTTGACAGAAGGAGAACGGGAGAATAGGATGTAATTTCGTCGCGAGTTCGGCGCGGCGGTTGTAACCGGCGAACAGGTTGATGACGTATCAGGAGTCTTGCCATGTGGGATTATTCCGAAAAAGTCAAGGACCATTTTTACAATCCCCGCAACGTGGGCACTATCGAGAATCCGGACGGGGTGGGTGAGGTCGGCTCCCTCGCTTGCGGCGACATGCTCAAGCTTATGTTCAAACTCGATGATCGGGGCAGAATCGCCGATGTCAAATTCCAGACCTTTGGCTGCGGCAGCGCCATTGCTTCGGCGTCGGCGCTGACCGAAATGGTCAAGGGGAAAACAATCGAAGAAGCCTCGAGAATAACCAACCAGGACATTGCCGATTACCTCGACGGCCTGCCGGAGCAGAAAATGCACTGCTCCGTCATGGGCCGCGAAGCCCTCGAGGCCGCCATAGCCAACTATCGCGGGGAAAAGCCCGAGACGGAAGAAGGGGAAATCGTCTGCAATTGCTTCGGCGTTACGGATAAGGCTATCGAGCGAGCAATTAAAGAGAACGGACTGACAACGGTCGAGCAAGTTACTTACTACACCAAAGCGGGCGGCGGCTGCGGCACGTGCCATGAGAGAATTCAAGAAATCATAGACCGCGTCATTGAGCAAACGGGCGGTGGAATTTGGCGAACCAAGCCCAAACGAGAAAAGACCGCCAACATCCGGAGAATGAAGCTCATAGAGGAGACCATTGAACACGAAGTCGCGCCCGCCCTTCGAAAAGAAGGTGGGGACATCGAACTGATCGACGTCGTCGGAGACAAAGTAATCGTCGCCCTTCGCGGGAAATGCACACAGTGCCTTCTGTCCGGCTGGACGATGGAGAACTTCGTCCAAGCGAAGCTGAGAGAATTCGTTTCTCCCGAAATCGTCGTCGAGGAGGCGAAGGAATGAGACGGGTTTACGCCGACAACAACGCCACAACCAAGGTGGACGATAACGTCATTGAAGAAATGCTGCCCCTCTTCAATGAGATCTATGGGAATCCCTCCAGCATGCACACCTTCGGCGCCGAAGCAGAAAAGGCGCTCCGGCAAGCAAGGGAAAGAGTGGGGGAATTCATCAAGGCTGATCCCTCAGAAATCATTTTCACCGGCTCCGGCACAGAGAGCGACAACACTGCCCTCTTCGGCACCTTGCAGGCTTATCCGGGGAAGAAGCACATCATCACCACCAAGGTCGAACATCCGGCAGTGCTCAATCCATGTCAGCTTCTCGCAAAAAAGGGCTATGCAGTTACTGTCCTCCCCGTGGACAGCGAAGGAATGCTCGACCTCGACGAACTGAGAGACTCCATCAGAGATGATACGGCAATCGTTTCGATTATGTATGCCAACAACGAAACCGGCGTTATCTTCCCCATCGAGGAGATCGGACAGATCGTAAAGGAAAGAGGCGTCGTTTTTCACGTTGACGCCGTTCAAGCGGCGGGCAAGATACCTCTCGATGTCAACAAGCTGAACGCGAACCTCCTGTCCATCTCCGGGCACAAAATTCACGCCCCGAAAGGAGTCGCCGCCCTTTACATCCGCCGGGGCACGAGGGTCCGGCCGTTCCTCATCGGGGGGCACCAGGAGAAGGGAAAAAGGGGCGGCACGGAGAACCTCCCCTCGATCGTTGGCTTCGGAAAAGCCTGCGAGCTGGCGGCCGAGCATCTGGACGTGTACAGCGGTCAGGTCAGGGCGATGAGGGATAGGCTCCAGGAGGGACTTCTGCGAACGATCTCCGAAACATCCGTCAACGGCGGAGAGAGCCCCCGCATTCCCAACACACTCAGCATCCGGTTTGAATACGTCGAGGGCGAGTCCATCCTCCTGCTCCTTGACCGAGAGGGGATTGCCGCCTCGTCCGGTTCCGCCTGCACCTCCGGCTCTCTGGAACCCTCACACGTCCTGAGAGCCATGGGTATCCCATACACATCCGTGCACGGTTCCATCAGGTTCAGCCTCAGCCGCTTCAACACCGGTGAGGACATTGACTACATCCTCGAGAAACTCCCCCCCATCATCTCAAAACTCCGCGAAATCTCCCCTTTCGTCGAAACCACACCTGCTCCTAAGAAGCAGTGACGGCGCCGCCCAAGACGGTTCAGTGAAGGTTCACCTGCACAAAACCCGAAAACGACTTCATCCGGACCTGGGTGATTGCATCCTCGGTCTTTTCGGATGCAGCACGCCTGAGACAACGACCGGGCAAACCTGCACGTCTTTGTGGCGTTGGAGGTTGGCGCCCGAGGGTGTGGGGGCGGGATTCTCTTCCGGTGTCATTGAGCTTCTCGGCCCCCTGCGAGCTGTTCGTTCCGTTTGGGAAGATGCTTATACCACATGAAGTATAGTCCCGTGGCGAAGGCGGCCAGGATAACGCCGCAAATGGCCATTGCCAGCCAGCGGCGGAGCATGAGATACATCGGCGCCAGGTACAGGCACACGATC
>JABMQX010000875.1 GCA_013203085.1 bacterium
CGCCACGGCTGCATCGGTGTAGAAGGAGGTAGCTGGAGGAGGATTTCGCTCGTACTCAATGATCTTGGAGATGACCAACGATGCTTCTTGTAAGGTGTCCACGGGGATTCTGCCGTGGGCAATGTCCGGGAAGTAGTCGTTCCCATCCACGGTCGCGTAGTACAAATCCGTGCCGATGTCGATTGCAGGAGAAGAGTACCAGGGGTGCTCCGTCTCATAGTGGGTTGGAACGAGATCAGCGTCGCCGATGAGAATCAAAAAGTCAGGCGCGGTCGTCCAATCGTCGTACCCGTCTTGAATATACGTCTCGATGTCGTCAGCGCTCGGGCCGGCCTCGCTTATATCGGTGGTCTCGACAACCATCGTTGAGTAGCCCAGCTTCACCTTCCAGAAGGCGAGCGCTTCAGCCGCATCAGCCAGGTCCGGGTGCGTGATGATCAAAACTTCGGCGCCGTCTTCATCCTGCGGAGGTTGTTGTCCTCTGGACTTCAATGCACCTTCTTCGCTCTCTGCCGATGCGAAATTCAGTGTTATACCGGAGACAAGCTCCTCGAACAGTTCCGATCGAACCCTCAGACGCGCCTCCTTGATGTCGGGATCTGGTGAGGAGAACGAAACTCGCAGACTGATCGTCTTCCTGACGATCAATGTTCCCGTTGATGAATCGAAGCTTACGGGAAAGATGCGCACCATTGAAACGTCATGCCCCCGAATGACAGCGGCGCTCTCAAGCTCGGCGATAACCTCAGGATATGTTCCTCCCGATCGGTAGAACACGTCATTCTTCGCAAAAGCTGGTTCCGGCTCGCTCAGCTTGTCAATAGCCGGTTCCTGCACGGGGAAAACGTTGTACCCGGGCAGAGTTACCTCCTCGTATCCCTCGACCTGGAGCGTCGCCGCGCAACCCGGCGGGATCGAAATGTACTCCGCGATAACGGGAAGTTGTGGAAAACCCACGTCATCTGTCAACCCGCACCCTGGCATACGCACAACATCATATAGCTCACCATCCTGAACCAGTTTCTGCGTGGTGATGCCCGGCAGGGAAACCCTCACCGACAACTCCGTCTCGTCGGCAGCAGGAAGCTCAATGCTCGGCGGCGCTTGATCCTCCCCGTCAAAGCTCACCCATTCGATAGGTTGCCACATCGCCAGCCACCTGATGCGCTGCCCATCGCCAATGACCAGGCACACCGTCGTCCACTCCGGTGGTGGCCCGAGAGAATCCGTGGACTCGATGATGTAGTCACGCAGATCCTGGCTGTCGAACTCCAGGAATACCTGTCCGAACTCATCCGAGACGATGGCGAGATTCTCCGGCGGGCTGCCCCCAAGGTGCTTGATCCGGAAAAACCTGCCCTCCCCGCACCAACAGTCTGTCGAGAAAAGTGCCAGAAGCAAGCTCAGAAACAGCCACAACTCCTTCCTATTCATAGTGAAACCCACCTTCCTGCCTCCGTGTCCTCTCTTGGGATGTGTGTCGAACGTACGACACGATCTCAAGAAGCTCGCGTGTCCAGTGTTCTAACCCGGAAATATTCTACACGATTCACGTCAGGAACAGAAGCGTCTCGTGACACTGTTCATTTCGCCTCGCATGCACGGGCTCCGGATCAAAATGAGCTAATGCAGTTTTGGCCCGGCTGCACGAAGACGCAATTCTCCCTCTGCGAATTCGGTAGGTTGACCAGAGAAGACTTCCGAATTACGCGTCCGGCATTGAAGCCCGCCCATTTTTCAGGAAAGCTGTCTACAGTAGAACACCTGAACTTCGGCCGATCCACTTCTCACTGGTGATCGGAAAGTTGCGCGCTGTTGAAAGGGTTGCCTGCTTTCCCTTTTCGAGATGTTTTGTTGCACGGAAATTGTGGGGCGCGTTAAAGTTTCCCTGACCGGAGGTGCTGCTCATGGCCTTCGGCGGCACCACGCTGTAAGAAGCCCTTACTGACAGGCCCGCACGGGATGAAATGGGCCGGTGACCGCGTAACAAAGGAAGGGCTGGTAACAATGATTCTCAGTCAGAGCCGTTTGTTCATGAGTGGACGTTCATCGTCCCGATGGCACGCTGGAATGCCCGGCACCAGCCACATGAGAGAGCGAGAATTCAACGTGAGCGATCTCGCAGGAGGCTCCGCTATGCATTGTTCTCGGCGTTACGCACGCCTTTGCTGCCCACTTGTTCTTTTAGCATGGATGGCTTGGTGGGGCACCCTTCCAGCCGACGAGTACGTGGAACGGATCTCGTCTTTCGAAACGGATGCCGAGGCGTTCATGTTCACGTACGACGCAGCGGACAAAGGTTGGGCCAGGGTGTCGGATAAGCACGCAATCCATGACCCTTGAGGCCGTGGACCTGAAGGGCGTCGTGATTGACAGGGTCACTCTTGAAAACTCAACTGACCGGGCGGACGCAAAGCTGCAGTTCAGCCCACGGTTGGTCGAAACGAAGCCTTGAGGCAAGAAAAGAAATAGCGACAGATACGAATGGTGTTTCGCATAATTCCGTCGGTTGTGATGCCGGGGTGTACACCGGCGACCGGCAACTCACCGCGGCGGGCAAGCGGCTCTGGAATGACGCCACTACGCGGAAGATGTACGTTACGGGAGCCATGGGGCACGTTTGGGGGGAGCGATTCACCCGGCCGTACGCTTTGGACAACCGCACGTCGCTGGGCCAAGGTTGTAAATCCACGAAGCGCCCGTAGAAGGAGAGAGGTGATGAACTCAGAGGAATGCCGCTCAAAGCATCGTTGGGCAATTTTGGCTGTCATAGTGTGTTTGGTGACAGTTCTCGACGGGCCTTGTATGATGCCCCTCACCTTGATCGGGAAAAAGACGGCTGTCGAAGCTGAAGCCTTCTTGACTGCCTCAACGCTCAGCGGTAAGGCCGCAGACAGTGATGGAGGTTCGCCCGAACTGGCGATCTCATGGGAAAAGAACATCCTGACCATCCGGGGGGACCACTTGCCGGGCAAAACGCTCAAGGTTTGGTATCTGGAAGCATACTGCCGCCCCGGCTCCTCAGACAGGGATTGGCGGGATACAGTTATCGGGCACAAGACTCGGCTTGTGTATATGAGCCGCGATAGGAAGCAAATCAAGCTCAGGTGTACGCTCACCGACGGTGTTCAAGTAAGCCATACGATCACGGCAGGTCGAGATGAGGTGGACTTTCGGCTTGTTGCGTACAACCCAACTGACAAGGAGTCGGAAGTGCACTGGGGGCAACCGTGCATACGTGTTGATACTTTTACGAAGCTCGGGCAAGAGGATTACATGCGCAAGGTCTTCATCTTCGTGGAGGGCAAGCTCACACGTCTTCCAACAAAGCCCTGGGCGATCAAGGCGCGCTATACGCCTGGCCAGGTCTGGTGTCCCAGGCATGTGCCGCGGACCGATGTCAATCCGCGACCACTAAGTTCGATTGTCCCGAGCAACGGCCTTATCGGCTGTTTCGACAACGCTGAGCAAATGATCTTGGCGACCGCCTGGGAGCCGTACCAGGAGCTATTCCAGGGCGTGATCGTATGCCTTCATTCCGATTTCCGGATAGGGGGGCTCAAACCCGGCGAGACAAAAGAGATCCGCGGTAAGATCTACCTCATGGAAAACGACGTTCCAAAGCTCTTGAAACAGTATGAGAGTGACTTCCCAGAGCACGTAGATTTAGACAAAGTCATGACGTAGGTCAACACCGACGGCGATTTCTATCCGGGTGCGGACAGGGCGTGGGCCTGGGGAGCAGGCGCCGGCGGGACGTACATTCTCTGAAATCATGGGAACGGGACCGTTTTTCGCAGGATTTGGCATGAACACGCGTCCCACCTCGCGCGGCGTCCCGCACGTGCTCGAGGCGCATGCGAAAAAGGTACAACTATGAGTAGAACAAAATACTTGGAAAGGACCGTTTGATGCCTGGGAAAACCGCCTTGAAGACTCTGACCGCTCTACTTCTTGCAGCCCTTTTGCCCGGTGGCATTTCTTCATTTGGAACCCCCGAGGGGAGGTCGCAGGAGAAAACCAAGGTCATTATCGATACCGACATCGGCGAGGATATTGACGACATCCTCGTGACAGCCTTTGCGCTCAACAGCCCCGAGCTCGACGTGCTGGCGATCACCACGGTGGACGGCAATGTGGATGCCCGCAGTAGAATCGCCCGGAAAGTCGCCATGCTTTATGGCAAGCCCGAGATGCCAATCGCCGCCGGGTATGTCCGCAGCATGCCGCTCGCGGATATCACCTACACCGGTTTTTCGGGGGGCGTGCGTTACGGCGAGGTAGCACCGGATGAGCAGGGACTACCGCCGGTTTCGCCCCTGCGCGCGGATGCGCTGATTGCAGAACTTGCCAACCAGCATCCCGGCGAGGTTACGGTAGTCACTATCGGCTCAATGAGCAATATTGGCCACTTTCTCGTGCGATATCCCGATGCAGCGAAAAAGCTCAAGCAGATCGTCACGAACGGCGGCAGTTTCACGACCCAGCGACAGCAGATCGGATGGAACCTGCGCTATGACCCGGTTGCCGCGGTCGTGACAGCCCGATCGGAAGTTCCCTGGGTGCTGCTTTCCGAGTCAACCGCGCATTTCTGCGGACTGCGCCAGAAGGATGTTGACCGGCTCAAGAATGCGGGTCTTCCTACCACAACACTCCTGGCAGAGGCGATCCATTGGTGGAAAACCAATAAGACCGATGCCACGAGGCTACCTCATGTCTCGGACTTGGATGTTTTCGCGTACCTGTTGGGTGGCTGGGTTGAGACTGTCAGGGGAAACGTGTCTATTGAGATCGGGCCTCAGGGATCCCTTCCTCGTTTCAGAGTCGAGGAAGACCCCAGCGGAAGAATTGTTCTGGGCGGGGATATTCCGAAAGAGAAAGCGGCCATCCTCCGGGAGATTCTCATGGAGCGTTTGCTCGCCCCCCCCTGGTTGGAAGGACCGCTTGATCGGCCCGACGTCCACACCACCGACGGCGCCAAGGCGCGGCTACGCCCAGATGGATGTGACGCTCAATTTCACGCGAGACGGCGGGCGCAAAGATGGCAGTGAGACGCCATTCGCGGCGGGTCACAAGATAGATGACATCTTCTTCTTCCTCGAACCGGGCGGCAGCCGCGAGGTGGACCTGCTAATCGATGAGGTTGTGTTGTTTGACGCCCATCCCATGAATCGGACAGCCCCGGTCGTTGCTCGTCTGACTTCGGAGCCGAAGGCGCCCGAGAGGAACAGAACAAAATGGATCGTCGCCATGAAGCGGGTGCACGCCAAGTTCACCGGCCAAGCCGGAACCTTTGCTCAGTTTGGAGACTCGATCTCCGCTTCGCGTGCCTTTTGGTTCACGCTCCGCGACAATCGCAGGAACGTACCTCCAGAGATGGCCGAGGCTTTCAACGTTGTCAGCGGCCACATGCTTGAAGACTGCTGGGACCGCAAAGGGCCGCAGTATGGAAACCAGGGGCAAATGACCATTCGGTGGGCGCATGAGAACGTAGATGCCTGGCTCAAAGATCTCAATCCCGAAGTTGCCATCATCATGTTCGGTACCAACGACCTGAATCGCCTCGATCTCGACGAGTACGAGTCCAAGACGCGACATGTGGTGAAGAGGTGCCTCGACAACGGCACGGTTGTAGTTCTCAGCACCATTCCACCTCGGCACCGTCGAGCCGAGAAGGCAGCGGCATTTGCCGAGGCGGTCCGAAGAATCTCCCGCGAGTTGAAGGTCCCCTTGACCGACTACCACGCTGAGATCCTCAAGCGCCGCCCGCACGACTGGGACGGGGCGCTGGAGAAGTTCAGCCAGTACTAGGGCTATGATGTGCCAACCCTGATCTCCCGCGATGGTGTCCACCCATCAAATCCCAGGAAATACAGGGGGGATTACTCGGCTGAAGCGCTGAAGCACAACGGCTACTCCTTGCGCAACTACCTCGTACTACTGAAGTATGCGGAGGTCATACAAAACGTCCTCCACGAGGAATAGCCTCGGCTCGATGGATGCAGAGGAACAGGTTCAACCAGAAGCGAGAAATGATCCGCCGACAGCTTCTCACGTCTTCCACAGCCTCTCTCGCGACAACAGTCCCCGCTTTGGCGGCTGGCGAGATCAACATCCCAAGAGAAGTCAGCGGAAGAAAAACATGGCCGGTGAGGCTGAAGAATTGCGGAAGTGGGCGCCTATGGCTCGGCTATTACGATCAAACGATCGACACGGACGTCTTTCTTTCGAATCACACCTCTCCCGAACGGGAAGATCACCTCGATGTCGCACTCCGACAGGTCGCCCAGGCCGAAATGAGCAACAGCTTCCTGTCCAGAACAGTAGCCGTGACCCGTGCCGATCTCCTGATAGCCGAGGAGAGGTTGCGGTTCACCCAGCTTCCCAGCCTGGTACACTTTGACCTTGCAGCCAATACCCATTCGGTTGATGCTCTTGCCAAGGACCCTAACCTCGACCCAGTGTCTTCGAGGACTACAATTCAGGAAAAGTCTTGAAGGCATTTGTCGAAACCAACTGGCCAAAAACACGTCCAGCTTCCCGTCGCGGTCGTAATCTCCGACGGGTCCAGCCGGAAAGTAGGCATTGGCTTTCTCGACGGGAGGCACTTGAAATCTCACCTGACCCCCATTCGCGCCAAGATTCCTGCACACGAAAGGCCAGCTTCTCCCGTTCTCGTTGTAAGTGGCGGCGACCAAAATATCTGGCCAGCTATCGTTGTCAAAGTCGGCGATTTCCACATGGGCGTGTTTGAGGTGGAAGCCCTCCGGTGTCCATGAGGGAAACTTGTAGCCGAGCCCAACGTCTTCAGTCACTTCTTCGAAATCGGGCACCCCGGCGCGGAGCCCCTGATTGATAAACAGGTGCTGGCGAGCAGGTTGGCTGTGGTCCACGATGACGATGTCTTGATCTCCATCTCTATCCACATCTCCGAAAGCGACGCCACAGGGGGAAGCTTCTCGGTTTATCGGCGTATATTGGAAGGCCTTCGAACCTGCTTCCGTATAAGTGCCGTTGCCTCGCGAAAGAAAGAGACAATTCGCTTGGCTCACAAAGATGTCGGGCCATCCATCTTGGTTGAAATCAGGGGTGATGACTCCCAGTCCGGGCAGGTCGTCGGGGAGACATGCCTGGGACGTGACGTCTTCAAAAGTGAGTTTTCCCTTGTTGCGAAAAAGCCTGCTGCGGCCTCCAGTCCACCTGTCCTCCGTGACGAAAAGATCGAGAAGGCCATCTCCGTCGAA
>JABMQX010000876.1 GCA_013203085.1 bacterium
GTCAACCTACATTGCAGACATGCCGCTCTACCGCCTGCTGGCGACCGAGGAAAACCTCACCGAGATAGAAGCCCGCCCACTGGAGAGCAACATCCTCCTCAGCGCCGGCTTCATCTACGACAACCAGCCCTTCTATGATGTCACAATCAGATACCGTGAAGCAAACCGCGAGAGGAGGGGTATCAGGATTGAACTCCAGGGGGACGAGAGGCTGCACGGGGAAGCAAAGGTAAACCTGAGCAAGTACCATGCTTTGGAGGAGCACGTCTGCGCTGCCTTTTATGAGACGGTGGGCTTGCCTGTGTACGAGATTCGGGACGTCAGATTGCTCATTAACACCTCTTACAAAGGATATCATCTCGACGTTGAGCGTCTCGACGAAAGTTTCGTGGAGCGCAACTTCCCTTACGACTCCGATGGAACGCTCATCCGCGGCCGAGTGGAGGTGATTCAGGGAGACAGCACTGCCGCTATTGACCATCTTTGGAACAAGACTCTCCGGCGATATGACGATCCGCGTTATCCCGAACTCCTGGACGCCGAAATTGACATCGCCGAGTGGATTCAATGTCTGGCGGCAATCGCTGTCAGCGGCGATTTCGACACCCTTCTGGGCGGCCTGATGGGCAATCAGTTGAACTACCAGCGTCCCTCCGACGGTCGCATTGTCCTGCTGCCATTCGACATGGACGAGGCGTGGCAATCCCCGCGTATCGGAATTCACGGCGACACCACGCCCAACTGGCATGCTGATTCCCGAATTGAGAATTTTCTCCTCTATCCCATCTTTCGGCGACAATACTACGAAGACATCGCAGGCCTGATTGACTGCCAATTCGCCCCGGAAAATGTTTTCCCTTTGATCGAGGACATTTGCGCTCGGACCGGCCGGAGCGCCTATCGAGAGCAGATGCTCAAGGCGTTTGTCGAGCAACGGATCGAACATCTGGAACAGGTGGTCGAGAATTACATTGACCGCTGCGAGGCTTTCGCGCCTGAGATCGAGACGAATGGAGGAATCCCCTTCTTCACTGACGAGCCGGAAGTCGTAATCGCGGGAACGGTTCTTCCGGGGTCGGCAGGGGTCGAGGCTTTTCGGGTCGAAGGGGAACCCTCAAACCTCCTTGCCAATGGGGGCTTTGAGGAAGGGGCGAATGGGTGGACCTTGGAGGATCTGCCGCCAAATGTGGCCGTTTCGCTCGATGCCCAGGTTTCCCACTCCGGTCTCGCCTCTATCAAACTGGTCATTGACGGCGGCAATCCCGATTACTACGGCATCGTCCAGATCGTTGATTGCCAACCGCTGACGAAGTACAGACTTTCGTACTTCATCCGTGCCGTCGAAATGGAAAAGGGTCACATGTTCGTCAACGTGATTGATGCTGATAACGGTGAGGAATACCTGAGCGTGCACATCCCGGAACAGCGACAGATCGGTTCGTGGGTCTGGGCCCATGAAAACAGCGACTGGACGTACCGTTCCAGCATGATTACCACGAGGGAAAACACGCATCGGCTGGCAGTGCGTCTTTGTCGCGTTCAAATTGACCATTACTTCACGGGCGAGGCGAAGGGACAAATATGGTATGACGACCTGAAGTTGGAAGAAGTGAGCTACGGACGTCAATCCCTTGGCCAAGCCAGCTACGACGCGAGCATCGGCCACTGGGAGAAATCACTGCCGCTAAATCAGGGGGAAAACGTCTTCGAGTTGGTGGCGCGCCCTCTCCCGTCCCGCGACTATCGCGCGCCTGTGGGGCAGATACGCATCTACAGAAGCGCCGATGTGGACCAGGATGACCTCGCCGATCTCTGGGAACAGGAATCGTTCGCCTCGTTGGCTTGGGACGCCCAGAGCGATCCGGATGGTGATCAGTTGACGAACGAAACTGAATTTCTCCTCGGAACACATCCGAACCTTGCCGATAGCGATGGGGATTCAATCCCCGATGGGATGGAAGTGACAAGCGGTCTTGACCCTCTGGCAGACAACCGCTGGTTCGATTCCGATAGGGATGGCTTGCTCGACCCGGCGGAATGTCTTGAGCACCGGACCGACCCGTGGGACCCTGACACCGATAACGACGGCTTACAGGATGGATGGGAGGTCGCCCACGGCCTTGACCCACGGTTTCACTTCGATGCGTTATGGGACCAAGATGGCGACGGTCTATCCAGCCGGGATGAGTATGCCCTCGGAACGAACCCCACCGATGAGGACACTGACGATGACTTAATGCCCGATGGCTGGGAATTCAGTAGCGGTTTCGACCCAACGAACGGGCGGGACGCTTCCGAGGACGCCGACGAGGACGGGCAGAGCAACCTTGCTGAACACCTCGCGGACACCGACCCCCACAATCCCGAATCTCTCTTTGCCATCCTGCCTTTGAAGAATAGCGGCGGCAGGATCGAGCTGGTGTGGTATTCGGTCCCGGGGAAAACCTACCAGGTCTTCTCCAGCGAAGATATGGACTCGTGGAGTAGCCTCGGCGACCCAATAACCGCCGATGACATCGAGTGCTCATTTGTGGATGATGACGTTGAGGAACGAGTTCGCTTTTACAAGGTTCAGCCTTTGCGATAGCATGTCTCGGGCGTGGAGAAGTCGGACCAATTCACATTGTCTCTGTTGGGAATATACAAGCCCACGACAGACTTCTTTTCGGTATTGTCAAAAGATGCCTCATGCCTTTGAAGATATTTTGTGCTAAAATAGCACCGACGAAAACCGCAGCGGGAAACGGCCATTCCCTCTCGTGGATATTGGAATAATGGAGGGCTTTTTAAGCGATAAATGGGAGGAGAAAAGATGAGCAGTCAGGACAGTTTGAATTCCAGCGGGCAGGAAGGTATTAGCCGCCGCGAAATATTGGCGGGCATGGCGGGCGCGGCCGCGGTGGGAGCTTTTGGCCTCGCCGGAGCAGCCAGGGCCGAGAAGGCTAAGAGAAAACCCCGAGCCGTGACCAGCGGCAGGATCAATCAGTCCATCGTGTATTGGTGCTTCGAAGAGTACTGGGATGTTGAAAAGGCGTGCCAGGTTGCCAAGCAGCTCGGCTGCAAGAGCGTCGAACTGGTCGAGCCTGAAAGCTGGCCGACGCTCAAGAAATACGGGATTGTGTGCGCCCTCACGCCCTCTCACCTCTTCGTAAGGGGCGTGAACAACCCCTTACATTGGGAGGAGTGCCTCGGCAAAATGAAAAAAGCAATTGATGTCACGGCCGAGGCGGGCTTCAAGAGCGTTATCACTTTCACCGGTTACGCCGATACATCCGGCGAGGAGAAAGGGAGTAAGGTTGACCCGGACGAGGGCACCAAGAACTGCATTAAGGCATACAAGAAGATCATCGGGTATGCGGAGAAGAAGAAGGTAAATCTGTGCCTTGAGCAGCTCAACACCCGAGACCGCAGCCATCCGATGAAAGGACACCCGGGTTACCAGGGTGACCACGTTGACTATTGCATGGAGATCATCAAGAAAGTAGGTTCACCGAACATGAAGCTCTTGTTCGATGTCTATCATGTTCAGGTCATGGATGGTGACTTAGTGCGCCGAATCAAGGAATGCGGTGAATACATCGGCCACATCCACGCCGCGGGCAACCCTGGCAGGGGCGAACTCGACGAGAAGCAGGAGATCAACTATCCCGCAGTCATGCAGGCACTCCTGGACATCGGCTACAAGGGCTACGTCGGGCAGGAATTCATTCCGACGCGTGACCCGCTGGACAGCCTTGCGGAAGCCGTCAAAGTCTGCGATGTGTAAGCTTGCTGGCGGGAAGATTTCGGGTCTTGCGTGCATCCTGCTGAAAGCTTATATGGCCGATGAGGTTCAATTCTGAGCCTGTAGGGTTCCAGTCGCCGTGTCAAACCGACGCAGTGTTGCATCGCTAAGGGCCGGAAAGTCATCTCGCATTATGTGTGAGGGCGATAGTAAGCCTCTTCACAATTCCTCAATCTGCCTTAGCTTGTCGTTCAGCCTGTAGCCTCGCCCGGCCTCGGTTTCCAGTTCGACTGCCATATCGCCGTAGCGAACCTTGCATTTATTACCAAGCTTTGACCGAATTGCTGCGGCGGTAAGGCTGCCATTTTTCCATGTCATGTCCACTTCAAAACCTCCGCGCGCGCAAAGTCCTTTCACGCTTCCATTCGGCCATGCACTCGGCAAAGCAGGCAGCAAATGGATTTTGCCGGCATGACTTTGCAGCAACATTTCAGCAATACCAGCTACTGCACCGGAAGTGCCATCAACTTGTGGAGTACCGTAACATTTGGAGAACAGGTTTATGCACGTGTTAACCCGAACCTCATTCTTCAAAAGTCTGTGAGCTTTATCGCCGTTTCTCATACGCGCCCACAGACACATCTGCCAGGTCATTCCAAACCCGGTTCCGCCCTCGCCTCTCATTTCCAGCGATTTAGCCACAGCCCTTGCTAAGTCAGGAGTCCTATCCAGAGATATTTCCGTCCCCGGATACATACCCCAAAGATGCGAGAAGTGGCGATGATGGTCTTCAGGACTATCCAGGTCTTCGAGCCATTCCTGGAGTTGGCCATACTGGCCGATCTGGTTCGTCGCCAACCGCTTGCTTGCCTCAATAACCTGTTCGCGGAAATCCTTATCAACGTCGAGTATCTCAGATGCCCTCGCACAACTGTTAAATAAATATCGGAGTATCTGCATATCCATCGTCGGTCCCGCGCAGATGCTCGCCGTCTGCCCCTCGGCTGTCTTAGGCGCATTTCGCGGGCAATTTTCTGGGGAAGAGGAAGGGCACGTCACCAACCATTTATACTTTGGATGCACCTGCAACGTTTCCAGGAAGAATTCGGCCGAACCCTTCATAGTTGGATATGCTTCTCTAAGAAACTCCTCGTCTTCAGTGAAGAGGTAATGTTCCCAGAGGTGAGTACACAACCACGCGCCACCGCAAGGCCAGCTACCCCAATAAGGTCCATTGATCGGGCCTGTTGCCCGCCATAAATCTGTATTATGCCCCAGCACCCAACCTTTCCTGGCGCCATGGGTTAGTCTGGCTGTGTACGCTCCCTGCGCCGCCAATTCTGGTATCATCGCCAGGAGGGGCGCATGACACTCAGAAAGATTTGCCACTTCCGCCGGCCAATAGTTCATTTCCAGATTGATATTAGTCGTGTACTTACAATCCCACGATGGATGCATTGAGCCGTTCCAGATACCCTGAAGATTAGCAGGCTGACAGCCCGGGCGAGAGCTGCTTATCAATAGGTAGCGGCCAAACTGAAATAGCAGCGCGGCAAGCTGCGGATCATCAGAATTGTAAAAAGCTTTGAGCCTTTCGTCCGTTGGAAGATTGCTCACGTCGGTTTTATCCAGTTCTATCTCCAGCCTTCCAAAGAGGCGCTGATGCTCCCGGATGTGGTCCTTACGAAGTTGCTCGTATGATGTTCCCTTAATGTCAGCCAGATATTTTTCCACCAGTGCTTTTGGGTTTCCGCCAATATCCTTATAATTCTTAAAATTGGTGGCCGCGGCTAACACCAAAGTAACTGCGTCGGCGCCAACGAAATTGAGCCGGTCATGCTCATTGGAATTGTCAATAAACGTCTTGCCGCCTTCGCGCAGTGCTTTCAACTGAGCATAGAATCTCAATCGCCCTTCAATTTCCCTGTAAGTACCGGTTTTGCCTTGCAGCACCAGCGTATCAGGTCTAATCGCACTCGTAACAAAAGTCTCATCACTGGGCCATTTAACATTTATTCGCCCCCCTAATTTGACGCTGAAAGAAACTCTACCAGGTTTATCTGCGCTCAGCCGGAGGACTATCACCTGGTCAACAGGACTTGAGAAGACCTCGCGGGTGTACTTCACATCATCAACCTGATACACAACCCGGGCAATTGCCGTTTCAAGATCAAGCTCTCTGCGATAATTCTTCGCGCTAAAATGCCCCGGGAAATTCAGCCAAAGATCACCCAGTATCTGGTATTTCATCTGTTCGTGATCTCGCTTACGATTCACGGCCATCGCGGTTTTCCCGAAGAGGTCCTGTGCTTCGGCAACCTTCCCGGCAAAAATCAAGCGGCGTATTTCGGGCATTGCTGCGGCGCCTTTTGGATTGCTCGGCTCATACGGACTGCCTGTCCAGATAGTATCTTCATTCAGAATAATCTGCTCGTCGGCAATTTTGCCGAAGACTAATGCTCCCAGGCGTCCATTTCCGATTGGCAGTGCTTCCGCCCACTTCGTAGCTGGTTGCTTATACCACAGCGTTAAATCACCATCGCCGCCAGCGACATTCCCGGCGATCGCAACCAGAACCATCAACCCCACGGAGAATGGTCCTATCGCACGAATTCTTCCTGATTTGAAACTGTCCATGACGACCTCCTGTTCATATTACCGGGCGCCCGCAGCGGTTCTCATTTGGTCACCCTTAAGTATCCAATGCAGCAAACTTGACGGCTTCTCGTCGTATGACCTGCATTCTGCGCCGTCCGGCAGATTCTCCTTTGGGCTATCTCTTACACTCCCTTTTTGTAAGTCCATACGCGAACGGGGATTGTGTTTTTCGATTTTTTGGCATGATAGACGACATTATAGTTAACAGGCTACGCCTCATTGAGCAACAAGAATCCGCGTCGCAGATTTCAGTTGCCAGATGAGCGTATCCTTGACATCGCCACCGCTGGCTGCGATCTCTCCAACAATTTCTGCGTTGATATGATTGCGGATTGCGTTCTGGGATTCAGCCCGCAGTCCCGCCTTTCTCAGAGCCCATAGCCCCTTGCCGTTCCAGGCGACAGACCTTCTGTCACCTGTTCACATTCTGGCAGTCTTCAATTTTCCCGCGACACGACACGTGTTGTCGCCAGACGAAGCCCCTTGAGTGCGGCTGTGTTTCTGAGACAAAAAAAGCGGGGACTTCGCACAAGTGACGCTACTCCGCCTCAGGATTGTCGTGAAAGGAGCCGCGTCAGGGTCAGCGGTAACGGAAAGCTTTGATCCGGAAGAAGCGGTTGTACGAGCCGAGGCCTATCAGAACAGGCTGGCCTCGACCCGGAAGAACCGGGTGTGGGGGTTGATGTTGCCGACGAAGGTGTGAGTCAGGACACCCTCTCTTCCAGCCCACATGCCGACCAGAGTTCCAA
>JABMQX010000110.1 GCA_013203085.1 bacterium
TCGCCGCCCCTTCCTCGGCCGCAGGCGAAACCCAAACAAATCTCGCTCCCCCGATGACCAAGATCACGGCAGTGAATACAAACAGCATAGAGAGTAATCTTTTTCTCCTCATCTCAGTTCTCCTCAAGAGCTATGTTGACTACACCTTTTCTGCGACCTCTCGCCTTCGCCTTTCCCCTTTTTGATTATACCATAATCGGGGAGAGCGGTGGCCTTTGGCAAAGTTTTGCTCCTCTCACCGGCTTAGACAACAAGAGCAGGAAGATGTTCCTGCCTTTTGTACAACACGCCGGTGAATGTCGGAGCCGGGCATCGGATCTGCGAAACGGTGAAATCGAAGTCCTCGATGCGTTCCTTTCTCCTCTGCCCGCTGCCAAGGGGTGCGGCTGCATTTGGGTGGGTGGGTTTGCAGAGGGCAACGCCGTGCGGGCTTGGCGGGGCTGTCCGGAGGGCGTCTCGCCCTCGATTTTTTCCTACGTCCTTTTGGTGCCGCTCTCGCCACCTTGCGAGAGGTCTCCTCTCTCCCGTATTCTCTCGCCATCTTATCTTTCAGTTGCGGTTCATCACTTGGAGTCCTGCAACGCGGGAGAAACAAACCAGAGGCAACTTCTCCACCACTTAAGCGTGGCCACACCTCCACCTATCGGATAATTGCCGCCGGCGAGTAGTTATGCTATAATTGCCTTAGTTAGCTTTGATTTGCTATGCGGCGGTTCACCGGCGAGCGACCGGGCATGATTTCGGAGGGTGAAGAACTGTTCCAGCCGAACATGGCCATGAGGTGATCAATATGAAACGGACAATGCTGTTAGCCCTTATATCTTCTCTGCTTCTCCTGCCAGCAGTTGTTGGCGTAGAGGTCGAGATCAAAACCGCCACTGAGCTCCGAGACCGGCTGAATCCGAAAAGGGTTGTCATGGAGGTGCCCGCCGGGTCAACTTTCAAGGCCGAGCGGGTCGAGGGGGAGTGGCTTCTCGGTGCTTACATGCACAGCACCGGCGTCAGCCGCGGTCTGATACGAAAAGACACCGTCGTCGATCCCGAAAAGCTCGCCAAGCTCGAGGAAAAGTATCGGGAGAGAATGAGGATCAAGGAAGAGCAGGAGATGCTGGCGAAAGGTTTCGTCAAATACGAGGGGAATTGGGTGACCCCGGAAGAGAAAAAGAGGCTCGAAGAAGAAAAGTTCGAGAGAGAGATGATCGCGAAAGGGCTGGTGAAGTTCGAGGGCACATGGATAACCCCGGAGGAGCGAACGAGTATTATCAGTGAGAGGTACTCGCAGGAGGTCGCAGTTCTCATTGCCACCCTCAAGGACCCGCAAGCGACCCTCGAGCAAAAGGACCGGGCTGAGAATCGGTTGATTGACATCAAGGAACCGGCAGTTGAGCCGCTTATCACCGAATTGAAGGGCAAGAACCGCGCCGTGCGAGGCAAGGCGGCGGTGCTCCTCGGCAAGATCGGCGGGCAAAACGTGCTTCAGCCTCTCATCGGTGCTCTCGAGGATGAAGACGCCTGCGCCGGGGCCGCAACGGGACTCGGACACCTCCGCTCAAGGGAGACGGTCGGTGACCTCATCAAGGCTTTGCAGGACGAAGACGCCGTTCGCGCTGCCGCAGAAGCTCTCGGGAAAATAGGCGACGTTCGCGCCGTAGAACCGCTCATCAAAGTCATGCGAGATTTCTTCGAAGACGATGCTGCCCATGCCGCCGCCGCAAAGGCGCTCGGTATGATCGGAGACGCCAAAGCTCTCGATCCCCTTAAAGAGATCGCCGATAACGACAAGAATCCGTTGGTCAGGGAGGCGGCTCGCGAAGCCTATAACAAAATCAAAACCTCCTTGCCCCCGGAGGAGTGACCGGCGCACGGTTCGAGAACTCCGTACCATGCTTGGAAAATCGGACGCCGCTTTCTCTTCGCAAAAAAAAGAGGAGATGAAATGAAAAGAACAGCTTTCGTATTAGCTGTTTACAGCCTGACGCTCATCCTTCTCGGCGCCGGATGCGTAGGCAAGGATAAAGAAAAGGAGCGAGAAGCCAGGCAACCACCTGAGCCTTCTCCCCCGAAACCGGAAGAAGTTGTCATTACCCCCGAGCTCGAGCAGAAGGTCGAAGACCTCCTCGCTCCAGCCCGTCAACGTGAGCTGACCGCCCCGGAGAGGCAAAATCTGCTGGCTGCCTTTGTGGACCTCGGCAAGCCCGGTGTCGCCTGCCTCATCAAGGAACTGAAAAAAGAGGACCTCGACGCGAGGAACGTCGTCATCGGAATTCTCGGAAAGCTCGGCGATACGTCGGCTGTAAAGCTGCTGGTCGAACAGTTCAAACAGAGAGCAGAAGACGTTCGGCAGGCAGCGGCGAAAGCCCTCGGGGAAATCGGTCGCCTCGAGGCGGTTCCCGCGCTCATTGCGGCTCTCCAGAGGGACAAGAAGAAACGCGTCCGCGCCGAAGCCGCCACTTCCCTGGGCCTTCTCCGGTCGAAAGAGGCGGTCATCCCCTTGATTCAAGCCCTTGACCCAACAAGGGAAAGAAAAAGATGGGTTCGTCGGAGTGCCGCAGAAGCACTCGGCTTGATAGGCGACCTTCAGGCGAAAGAGCCGTTGATGAATGCCCTGAACGACAGGGAGACCGTGGTGCGCGTGGCAGCCATGTTCGGACTCTATAAGCTCGGCGACACTACGAAACTCGAGCTTTTGGAGCGGCGGGCGAAAGACCAAGACGCCGAGGAAGAGATCAGGGAATGGGCGGTCAGGGAGCTCGGATTCATCGCCGCCGCCCAGAGCGTCGAGATCCTCGCGGAGGCGATGAAAGATACTTCTGCAGCCATCCGCTTGGCAGCGGCGGAAGCGCTCGGCAAGATCCCCGGAGGCGAGTCCCTTGACGCCTTGATCGCGGGCTTGCAGGATCAAGACGCCACGGTCCGCGGCGCCATTGTTGGATCTTTGAGTGGGAGAGGCGTTCCACCTGTCGGAGAGGGTGGGCAGAGACTGTTCGACGCCCTTGCCGAGCTAATCAAGAACGAGCCCGTTGAGTCCGTCCGAAAGAAAGCAAAAACCCTCTATGACCTGATCAAGCCAACTCTCCCGCCGCGGCCCACGACCACGCCCCCCGAAAAACCGACCTCTCCCGCGTCGGGCGGAGAGGCTCCTTCCGCGGAGCCGGGCGACGCGGCGACTGAATCACCCAGCAGCGAAAAGCAATAGAAACTCCTCGCCGAACATGGTCCGGGGGCCGCGATAGAGTGCCCTCAGCCTTTTCTAGCCGGTAGAGACGCAGCAGATGCTCTCGCACTGAAATGCCAGGCTCTCAGCGGGAGCGAGGAGAAAACCTGACCTGAAGTCCCCGCCTCCGGAATGCTATGTGCTGAAGGAGAAACGAGATAATGAAAAGGACTGCTTTCTTGCCCTGCCTGATCCTGCTCGCCGCCTTATCTCCCGCGACGTCCCACGCAGCGAAGAATCTTCTCAGTAATCCGGGCTTCGAGGTGGGTGACAATTACCCCAAACGCTGGACGAGCATGTGGATGCGGGACAAAGGAGCAGGGTCTGCCTTGCCGGATGCGACAATGGCATTTCGGGGCCGGAGATCGCTCAAAGTCAGCCACACATCCCGCCGGGACTGGAGCATCAGCCATGAGGCGAAAATCAAGGTCCGGGGACTTGACCTTATCGGCATCAGCGGGTTCGTCAAGTGTCGGGACGTCAAAGGAAAAGTCGGGCTGAGCGTCGTCACCCGGAATCAGAAGAACGAGGTTCTCAACTGGCTTTACGGAGA
>JABMQX010000877.1 GCA_013203085.1 bacterium
GCGATCGGTCAAGCTCAGCGGTTCTGCGATCTCGTGCCGCCACTTGTGCCCGACCATACACGCAGAGAACTTTACCTTCGGCGTTCGACCGCTCTCGAAAAATGTTGAGCTCTGCACCTCAAAAACAAGGGCGTTTGGGATCAGGTCTGAGGCTTCTCCATCTATCTGCACCGCCACAGCGATTCGATACTGCCCGATGGGCAGCGGTAGGTTCGGAACGCGGCATATAAATCTGCCGCTGGCGCCGAGCTCGTTGACTGCAAAATTGGTCAGCCTCATATCAAGGTGCGTCACAGCGGCGCCCAGATGATTGTAGATGGTGAGAACCACGTTGGCTTGACTTACACGGGAAGGGTTCTCATACATGAATTCAAACGAGGCCGGTTTCCCCGCCACCAAGTGCTGCGAGAGCTGATTGGAGTCATCCAGAACTCGAGCGCCGGTAAGCCGGACACGCCCGTTACCACTCCGCTCCGGGTTGTCATCGAAAGCATTTTCAGCACCCGAGGTCAGGTATGCGAGGTAGTCCCTCACGACTTCGTCCACCGGTCCATCGAAGGCAAGTCGGCCCTGTCGCAGCAGGATGCCACGTTGACAGAGGCTCTGGACAGCCGCCATGTTATGACTCACGAACAAGACCGTCCGCCCGGCACGGCTAACCTCGTTCATTTTGCCAAGGCATTTCTTTTGAAATGAGACATCCCCGACGGCCAGCACCTCGTCTACCAGTAGAATCTCCGGCTCCAGGTGAGCAGCGACAGCAAACGCCAGGCGAACCTTCATGCCGCTGGAGTATCGTTTCACCGGCGTGTCTATGAACTTCTCAATCTCGGAAAAAGCGACAATTTCGTCAAACTTCCGCTGGATTTCTTTTCGGGTCATGCCGAGGACGGCACCGTTCAGGAAGATGTTCTCTCTCCCTGTCAACTCTTCGTGGAAACCGGTGCCCACCTCGAGAAGACTCGCCACGCGACCCCGGATTTCGACACGGCCCTCGGTGGGTTCCGTGATCCGCGACAGGATTTTCAGCACTGTGCTTTTGCCGGCGCCATTGCGCCCGATGATCCCCACAACTTCGCCCCGTTTAACCTCGAGGGATACATCTTTCAACGCCCAGATTGTCTCTTCGGGAGGGGCGGCCCTGCCAAGCCTCTGGATTCGCCGGAAGGGCGAAGCAGCTATATCCATAAGGACCTCACGGAAGGTTCTGTCCGCCTTCTCCCGGGCGCCAATCCGATATCTCTTGCCCAGGTTTTCAACTTTTATGACAACGTCGTTCATTCTGAATCCGTCCTTTTCCGTTAGCTCCCGACTCGGAACTCCGTGTCTCCGCAATTCCAGGAATCAAGATCAGCGCTAAACCACGTCCGCGAAGGTCCGCTCCATTCGGCGAAAGTAAAAGACTCCCCCGATGAATATTGCCACAATAAGGCTGCATGAGACCGCTAAGGATGCCCACTCAATAGGCCTGTGACCCAGCACACATGCCCGGTACGTCTCAATCAGTCCGCCCATTGGGTTTAAGGTCATAATCCATTTGTACTTCTTAAGCAGGCTTGTGGGGTAGATCACCGGCGTGCAGAAAAGCCATATCTGGATCATGAAAGGAATCACATACTTGATGTCACGAAACTGAACGTTCAGGGCTGAGAGCCACAGGCCGGCCCCGACAGCCAGTAGAAAAGTGAAAAAAACCAAAACAGGGAATAGGAGAAGACCGACGGACGGGACAAAGTGGTAATAGGCCATCAGAACCCCCAGGACGCTCATCCCGATCACCAGGTCCAGCAGGCCCGCGATTGCCGCCCCCATGGGAATCATTAGCCTGGGGAAATACACTTTAGTGATAAGGTTGCGGCTGCCAACTAAGCTGTTGCCTGCGTTCCCAACGGCATTCGCGAAGTAGGTCCACGGCAGCAAGCCCGTATAGACGAATATGGGGTAGGCAATTCCGTCCGATGGCATCTTGGCTAAACGGCCAAAAAACAATGTGAACACAATCATCGTAAACGTCGGCTGGATAATCGCCCACATCGCGCCGAGCAGGGTCTGCTTGTAGCGAATCTTGATATCCCGCCAGGTCAGGAAATAGAGAAGTTCGCGATACCGCCACAATTCCCTGAAATCTATTCCCACCCAACCCCTTTTTGGCTCGATGACAGTCACAGCTCCAGCACCATCCCCGGGGGAAAGATTCACGAAATCTCTGTCCGGAGTCCTCACATTCGCGCTCATAGCGTCTCCCTCACTCTACTCGGATTTCTTGCATGCAACTTTTTCTGACATTCACCAAGGTACCCCAAAACCCAAAGCATCCACCAACAACAAGAGCGAAAGCGATGGGGCCCCGGAAATAGAGATCGGGATCCCGCAAGGCTGCACTGGCCCCGCACTCCTTAAGCGCCGAGACTGTCTTTTTCCCAAGCTCGGTAGGACTGCCAGCAAAGTAATCATCCGACGGAAAAACCCCCATGATTTCTCGTTTTCTGGCACAGCCGCTGACGGTTCTCACCAACTAAGAAACCATCAAAACCAGCATACCTATCAGCAGAA
>JABMQX010000878.1 GCA_013203085.1 bacterium
CTCGTAAGTATCTGCAGTGCCGCAGTTTATGCCCTGCGCCGGCGGGAACTCCGAGAACTCGACGAGGCCCACGAGAAAACCATCCGTTCTCTACGCCTGGACATCGCCGGCATGCTCGCGGGTCAGGTCGCTCACGAGTTGAAAAACCCACTATCCATTATGACCAACGCTGCTTTTCTCCTCCGCCGGTCAAAAGCGACCCTCGATCCCAAACTCTCCCAGCACCTCGATGTTATCCAGGAGGAGATACAAAGAGCTGATAAGATAATAAGTGAACTTCTTGATTATGCGAGACTTGCGGAAGGCAGAATAGAAGGCGTGCTGGTTAACGATTGCCTCGATGAGTGCGTCGCGGCCCTGAAGCATGAGCTGGAGGTCCGACGCATTGAGGTCTCCAAGGAGTATTCTCTTGACCTGCCTTTCCTTTTCATTGACCCAGGACAACTAAGGCAGATCTTCTCGAATATTCTGTTGAACGCCTGCGAGGCCACTGAAGACGGCGGAAGGGTCGCAATCGCAACCAGCTACTCAACCCTGGGTTTCATAGCGGTCTCCATCTCCGACAGCGGCAAAGGAATCCCGACGGACGTGCGCTCCAAAATCTTTAAGCCTTTCTTCACTACGAAGGATAAGGGGACCGGCATGGGCCTTTCGATCGTTCAGAATGTGGTTCGCGCGTACAGAGGAGAAATCGACGTTGAAAGCGAGGAACTGAGGGGCACTACTTTTCATCTCCGTTTCCCGACGCGAATGGCATCGTTCGCTCGTAAGGACGGGTCTGTCTCTCGCGTAACGCAGCGCCGCTCGAACTCAATGCCCAGGAAGGCACAGGCATAAACATCCGAACAAAAGAGGTCATATCGGCTGATGAGCGCGGGTAAAATCCTCGTTGTGGACGACGAAAGGAAGATGAGAGAAACTCTGCGAGCGATCCTCGAACAGGAAGGTTACGAGGTCCTCCTCGCCCAGGACGGCGAACATGCTGTCAAAGTATGTGATGCGTCTGTCAGCGTCGTTATCACCGATGCCAAGATGCCCAACATGGACGGCACGGAGCTGTTACGCCATCTCGGGCGCACCTACCCAGACGTTCCCGGGATCATGATAACCGCATTTGACTCATCGAAGCTTGCTGTCGAAGCCATGAAAGCGGGCGCCCGTGACTATTTCTCGAAGCCATTCGACCCAGAACGCGTCTTGATTGTCGTTCGCAAGATAGTCGAGCACCAACGCGTCCTGACGGAGAATGCTCGCCTTAAGGGACGCCTGGGGCGGCGCTTCGACGTCAAGGAGATCGTTGGCGATAGCCCAGAAATGCGCGAAATCATTCACCTGGTTACAGATGTCGCTTCCACGCCCTCGTCTGTTCTCATTGAGGGCGATAGCGGCACAGGCAAGGAACTCATTGCCCGGGCCCTGCACTTCCTGGGGAAAAGACGGAACCAGCCGTTTCTGACTGTGAACTGCGCCGCCATCCCGGACACTCTACTCGAGGCTGAACTCTTCGGCTACAGAAAGGGAAGTTTCACGGATGCAATTCGCGATAAACCGGGAAGGTTCGAGGAGGCTGACGGCGGCACCCTTTTCTTGGACGAGATTGGAGATATGAGCCTCGCGCTCCAGGCTAAGATCCTTAGGGTCCTTCAGGAGAAGGAATTCACCAAGATCGGCGACGTGCAGCCGATCAGGGTGGATGTTAGGATTATCGCTGCCACTAATAAGAACCTCCCTGAGGAAATTCGTAGAGCCAGGTTCCGCGAGGACCTCTATTACAGAATCAACGTCATTAGTATCAAGGTGCCAACGCTGTTGCAGAGAATTGAAGACCTCCCCGACCTCGTCGAGTTCTTCCTGCGCAAATTCAATTTCGCCATGGGAAGGCAGATAGAAGGCCTTACAGAAGAAGCAATGGCTCTCCTCACGCGACACCCGTGGCCAGGGAACGTTCGAGAACTTGAGAACGTCATCGAGCGTGCGGTCATCTTGACAAAAGGGCAGACAGTCCAAGCCGAGACCATCCGAGACAGCCTGCCGCTTCGCCGCGGCAGGGAACCTCGCGGTGTGGACGAGTTTATTGATGAGTTTTGCAATGGAGACGATAGTTATGCAAACGCCGTTGAGGCCTTCGAGCGCCGCCTGATAGCGAAGGCCCTCAAGAGCTCGGGAGGCGCCCTTTCGAAAGCCGCCCGGCAGTTGAACATCAGCCGTCATGCATTGCGCTACAGAATGCAGAAGCTCGCCATGCAGGCGACTGAAGAAGAAAAGCTGTGAAGCAGCTATTGAAGCACATTCCGGGTCGTGGGCACGAACGGTCTCCCGCTCCCTGTTCGGTCGGAATGACGCGCTGCGGAGCGGAATCGCCCTCAGACGCCTTTCCGGATGAAATGCAGGAACTCGGCTCGCGTGGAGGCTCTCGTGCGAAAGGCGCCGAGCATGGCGCTCGTGCTGACGAAGGCGTTTTGCTTTTCGACCCCTCTCATCGCCATGCAAAGATGCAGGGCTTCGATAACCACTGCGACGCCCCAGGGTTTGAGCTGCTCGTTGAGGCACGTGGCGATTTGGCGGGTAAGGCGTTCTTGAATCTGCAGACGACGACTGAATAGGTCAACGATACGTGAGAGTTTACTGAGGCCTATGACCCGCTTGCGTGGTATGTATGCGATGTGGCACTTGCCGTAGAAGGGGAGAAGGTGATGTTCGCATAGGCTGAAGAGGTCTATGTCCCGCAGGACAATCATCTCATCGTAATCCTGTTCAAATATGGCGCCGCGGATGATGTCCTCGACGTTCTGCGTGTAGCCGCTGGTAAGGAAACGGAGAGAGTTCTCGACGCGTTCTGGTGTGGCGGAGAGGCCGGGGCGAGTTGGGTCCTCGCCGAGGCATAGGAGAAGCTGCTCGACGAGCTTTGCTATGGATCCTTGTTGAGATTGGGTCATTGTGTCTCCTGTTGGACTTTTTTGGGGATGCAGCCTTGGGCGCAAACGCATTGTTCGGCGCTATGCAAGATGTTCCACGTGGAACATGTCACTTCGATCCATCAC
>JABMQX010000879.1 GCA_013203085.1 bacterium
CCCGAAGGTCAGGCAGCCGAAGCCGTTGATCTTGAAGCCCCTCCCGCCAAAGGTCAAGCCGCTGTAGAGTAAATGGCTGCCGAAGAGTGACGGGGGCAGGGGCAAACGTGTCTGAACACGGAAGTGTGGAAAGAGGGTGGCAGTTGTCGCCGGCCGGCGAGAAAAAATGATCAAGCCACCTTACGTAGGCGTTCTTCGGAAGCTGCACGTGCGGCTGAATGAGGCAGGTGTGAAGTGGGTCGTGACGGGCAGCGTGAGTTTTGCGATCCAGGGATTGCCTGTCGAACCGAACGATATTGACATCCAGACCGATCGGGCGGGGGCTTATGAAATCGAGAGGCTCTTTTCCGAGTTCGTTACGAAGAGAGTGGCGTTCTCCTCGACGGAGAAGATTCGGTCCCATTTTGGCGCCTTGCTGATGGACGGTATCGAGGTGGAGATTATGGGGGACTTGCAGAAGCGTTTGGGCGACGGAACGTGGGAGCCGCCCCTGGACCTCAACCGCCACAAACGTTTCGTCGAGGCTGGCGGGATGCGAATTCCCGTGCTATCTTTAGAGTATGAGTACGAGGCATACCTGAAGTTAGGCAGGACCGAAAAGGCGCAGTTGCTGAAGCAATGGCTTCGTGCCCACCGCGCCACATAAAATCGGGGGCGTGACCACAATGACAAAGCGGCGCAAACGACGGATTCTCCTGTTCATCGGAATCACCTCGCTCCTTCTCGCCACGGCGGTTTCCTTCCTATGGTTCTACTGGCTCGGGCCCTTGCGCGCATACGTCCGCCGCGGAGGGCTCTATCCCGATTGCCTTCGCGCCAAGAAGGAATGGGCGAAGACGAAGAGACGCATTCGGCGCACGGGGTGGGCCCATGACGACTTCGTTACTGTCGGGCGCTATGGCGACAAGCAGTTCGCCGCAGAAATGATCCGCCGTATGAAACCGGGCCAGGACATCAGTGCCTGCTCGCAGGGGCACAAAGACACCGCCCTTCGCATGATCACCAATCAGGATGCCGGTGATATTGTCGAGGACTGGCAGGAATGGTGGCAGGTGAACAGGGACAAGACCCAGGAAGAATGGATTCGTGAGGGATTCGAACAATCGGGCCTGACGCTGCACTCGCCGTTGACCCACAAGGATATCCGATCCCTACTCGCGGTGATCGGAACAACCAAGGAAGATACTCACCCACCACGATTCGCAGCCCAAAGGCATTTGCGGAACAACGCCATGCGCTGGTTGCGCGATAGCGACGTTGACCCTCGCGATTTCACAATGTCCGATCTTGCTGGAGACGAAGCGGACGCGGTCCTCCATGGTCTCCTTCTATACACGCGGTGGGTGGCCCACTCTCCGAAGTACTACTCGCCGGGAGTTCTAAGCATCGGGAGACCAGCAGGTAATGTGAATAGCGAGAGCGATTTGGCCGTTCTGTCGCTCTACACAGAACGGTGGTTCGTGGCAGCGGTTTACGCTCTCATTGCGATCACCTTCGGCGGGGGAATCCTCTGCCTGCGGCTGGCCACCAGGAAACTCACGCCTCGAACAGATGTCGAGGCAGACGGCTCTGGCGGATGATTCCCTGGAGTGTGCCCACTTTTATTTCGGGATGGTCGGGAACGGGGACAGTGATTGTCCCTTGTGGCAGGCGCTTTTGCATCACGACGTGACTCCCTCGGCGACGCACCTCGCGGAAACCCTCGTGAGCAAGAATGTCGCAGACCTCGCGTCCGGACATAACGCGCAGCTTAGCCATGGGAAACCTCAAACCGAGTGACGAAGATGTCGGAGTGAAGTCGCTCCGCGACCTCTTCCGGGCTGGCTGTCTCCAGGAACAGCTCCACGGCCTCTCGCAAGTTGGCGAGGGATTCTTCGACAGTACTCCCCTGGCTGACCACATCAAGCTCCGGGCAAAGGGCAACGTACGCGTGGCCCTCACGCTCAAGAATGGCAGTGAACGCGCGTTGATTCATGCTTTCGCCTCCTTCCAGCCAGCGCTATAGTACCGCAAAAGCCGTTCCGTGGCAACCGGTGTTTGCTTGGGAGGCGATAGGATTGGCACCGGCCCGTTCGATCCCTCCAGGTGCAGGAGAACGGGCTGGGAGCCGAAGGGGGATTTCTTGGCGTGGTCACCGTTGGAAACGGCGCCGGCGGGGACTTTCTCGCCGGTGTAGATGTTGAGCCACTCGGAGCGGAGGGGAGATGCGGCGAGGGAGACGGTGAATCGGACGGTGCCGCCTTTCGGGGCGAAGATGACGTATTCCTTGCCTTCGTTGGCGAGGACCCAGGTTCCGTTCGCTCGCCCCTTCGGTGCCATCTGCCAGTAGTTCACGCCGTCGAAGAAGTCCTTCAGGATGCGATACCGTTTCCAGCCGGGCGGTTGCGGCTCCCACTTGATGAGGCCCCAGGAGGTATTTGAGTAATAGTAGTTGGGATAGCCGCCGGCGCAGATGACCTCGTAGGTTCTTCGGAGGACTTCCTGCCAGTCCTGCATGACGCCGTAGGTGGGGAGCTTATCCACGCCCCGCTCGTAGCCGTACTCGATGTTCACGACGGGCCACGTTCTCGCCTTTCGCTGGGCGAGGATAGTCTCGCCCCACTTGCTGTGCTGCTGGTCGGAGCGGAAATCGCAGATATTGTAATTGCCGTTGTCGTAGTTGCGGTTATCGTCGTGGACGGTGACGAGGCGGTCATAGGCATCCAATTTCTTGGTCGCTTTGATAACGGCGAGCTTGTATTGGGCGTCTTTTTCGTTATGGGCTTCCTTCGAGAAATCCCATGTTACGTTCGAGAAAGCCTGATACCTGGCGACGATGTATTTGTAATAAAGGTCGTCCTCCGGGCTGCCGTTCTTCGGCCAGTTGACCATTTTGTTATAGACCCGCAGCATGATATGGGCGGTTATCCCCTTCTCCTGTAAGCAACTGATGACTCTGTCGTAATGGCGCCAGAAGCGAAGGTTCATTCTGCTGTGGTCCGGCTTTTGGTTTGTTCCCTTCCAGGCGTACATCTCCGGGGGTCCGTAGTCCCAGGGATTGGATTTGCCTTTCGCCCAAGAAGTGTCGTGGGCGTAAGCGTTCATGACGATGTGGTTGAATCCGTGGGCGGCGATGGCGTCAACAAACTTCCTCAGATTGGGGATGGCGGGATCGGACATGTCGAGGGCCCATATCCAGTCCGCCTCGAAGCCGAGGAGGAAATATCGCGTGCCGTCCTCGTAGATGAAATGGCGGGGATGATCGGGGTCAATTTTCAGTCCGCCGTGGATGTTGGAGCTGGTGTTTGGGATACATTCGATCGTGCCGCGTTTCCCGTGCAATCCGACATCCGCTTCGCAGTGCGTCGTATAGCGCCATTCCCCGACGGAGACCGGCGAGAAACGCACCTTCCAGGCATTCTTGCCGTCGTAGAAGCCCGGTATAGTCAGCTTTTCTCCGTTGGGGCCGTCAAAAATAGCTGAAACATCAACCATGAAATCGTTTGGGTGGTCTTTTGACCCCCTGAGAGTTAGCTCATGGACATGGTATTCTTCAACCTGCACTGCGGCCTCAGAGACGATGGCCGCAACCAGTCCCAACAGGACAAACATAGGAATTTGAAACGCTTTCATCAAAACCTCCCTCCAAAAAAAACCGTGCTGCCTTCAATGTTAGCCTCCGGGCGCCAACATACGACTTCGTGCCCGACCGGCACCGCTTGTGAACTCACCTTACTCCCCGGGTTGGAAGGGCTGTTTTACGTATCCTCGCCCTCCGCACCTGAGGCAGACGACATAGCGCTTGGCAGTCCTTGTTCTGCCAAACCCCTGGCAATTCGGGCACCTGACATTCCCCGGGGGAATCCGAAGAACTTTTCCTCCCTTTCCGGCGCAGAGCTGGCAGATTCGCCGTCTCGCTCCCGTTCTCGCCTCCTCCATGATGTAGCCGTAGCCTTCGCAGACAGGACATTGGAGGTTTTCAACCGTGAACCCGGGCTTCCGCTCCGGCAAGGGAAGGGGCGTCGGCGGGGCCGGTTCATCCTTATCATCATCTGTGTCCGTGGCAAGAAAGAGAATCATCGCCGCCAGGCCAATCAATCCCACGATCCATATTGCCCTTGTCATAAATTGGTTCTCCAATCCTGACGGTGCCGGTCGCAGGCTCGCGCCTCGTTGCGGACAGGTTTGTGTGAAACACTACACCAATCCATTCGCAAAGGAAAGGAGGGCGTCCCTGAACAGCCCGGCGCCGTACCCGTTCAACAGGGCAAGCCCGTGCCTCCGTCCCGCACTCCATGAAGTTTAGCACTTATCGGTTTGTACCGCAACAGGCAGCGTGATTGTGTTTCCACATATCGGCGGGAGGTATGTTGGACCGACTTCACCGTTGCCGGTCGTCGCACACGCGGACGCATCGAGAAAGTGATGAAAGGTACAGG
>JABMQX010000111.1 GCA_013203085.1 bacterium
ATCAGTTGTTTCAAAACCGCACCCCCGCCGGAGTTATTGATGCCGGTTCGGTTCACTGTGACCACCGGACAGGCAATGCGAAGCAGGGACATCTTCCGCGACGGCAAGCCCTGGGGGTTTAAGACGTATGAAGCCATCGCGCGCCACAAGCCCGATTTCCACGTCTCCACCGGCGACAACGTCTATTACGATCAGGATTATGCTCTTGCCACAAACATGGAGCTTGCCCGCTACCATTGGCATCGCATATATTCCCTCCCATGCGTTCGTAGTCTGTTTCGGACAACTTCCGGCTATTGGGAGAAAGACGACCATGACTACCGCTGGAATGACTGCGACCCTCACCAGAAAGTCCCCCGGAAACTGCGTGCTGGTGTTACCATGATCACAGACGAGATGGGGCGGCGGCTCTTCCGCGAAGCCGTGCCGATGAGCAAAAAGACGTATCGCACGTTCGTCTGGGGAAAGGGGCTTCAGATATGGCTTACGGAGGGCCGCGATTATCGCTCGCCAAACTCCATGCCTGACGGACCGAACAAGACCATGTGGGGAGCGGAGCAGAAGGCGTGGCTCAAGAGGAGCTTGACGGAAAGCCAGTGCGACTTCAAGGTTCTCATCTCGCCGACGCCTCTCGTCGGTCCCGACCGCCAGGAGAAAAGAGACAACCACGCCAATAAGAATGGGTTCTGGACTGAAGGTCGGGAATTCCTCCGATGGGTCAGGGAATCAGGACTGAGAAACATCTACATCGTCTGCGGCGACCGCCACTGGCAGTATCATTCCATAGATGAGACAGGCGTGGAAGAGTTTTCTTGCGGCGCGATTAGTAACCGGCATGCCGCTCGCAATCAGCCGCATTGGGGAAAGGACAGACAACCGCATTTTCGAGATGCGAAAGGCGGCTTTCTCATGATCGAAGTGCAGCGAGACGATTCCAGCCCGGAGTTGCGGTTCACCTTCTTCGACGTGGACGGCAATCCTGTGTACGTCTGCCGGAAGAAATGCGATATCGGAGATTAGCTGAGGAGGAGTGATGTGCAGCTCTCTCGTTGAACGGGACTTTTCCGCACAACGCTATGCGCGCTCACGAGAGACGGCGTTGCCTCGTGGATATGAGCGCCTGGACTTGTGAAGCCGCTTCCAGCGGTTATCGAACCAGAACCATTGAGTGGGATACTGGCGGATATAAGATTCCACGACCTTCGCGAACCGGGCTGTGTTCGTGTAGCTATCCGCCTTGAGATTGCCAGTGTCAATGACCTCAACCTCCGGTCCAATAATGAGCTTATAGTAACCGTCATCACGCTGGATAACGAACATCGGAAGAACAGGGGCCTTTGATTTCAACGCAAAAAAGGCTGCGCCTGCGGCAGTGCAGGTAGGTAATCCCAAGAAATCCACAAGCGCTCCGCTTTTCGAACGCTGGTCAATGTAGATCGCGAGAGTTTTTCCCTCAGAGAGCCATCTTAACGATTGTCTGACGGACCGCGAGAGGGGAAACTTCGGAAAGGTGACCTGCCTGATCTCTTGTCGAATCTCAGTGAAAATCTGTTCGAGTTGTTCGTCCCTCATCTGCCGCATAATCGCCGCGCAAGGATAGCCAAGCGAAGTCAACTTCGACCCAAGAATGACAAAATTCCCGAGATGCGCGGAAAGGCCGATAACCCCCTTCTTCTTCCGCAACGCCTCATGAAGGCGCTCCAGGCCCTCTGCTTCCGTCACCAGCTTGCAGGCGTCTTTAAGGGTGCCCCGCCCGTAGTACAACATCAGCTCGAACGCGCATCTCGCGCCGAAACGCACTACCTCGCGGGCCATTTCGCGGATCTCTTGCGGCGACTTGGTCCTTCCGTAAACGAGCGAGAGGTTCGCAAGGGCAAGCTTCCGGTTGCGGCTAACTAAATGATAACCGAGATCCGCCATCATCCGGGACAACCTGCCTATGCTTCTCAGGGGAAACAGTCGGGTCAACAAAAGTGCCCCGGCGAGCGCGCGGCGAACCACCCAGCGTTCGAGCTTCTTTCTTGTCTTCAGTTTCTCCGGCATCTCTCATTGTCCGCAAAGGCTGGTGCCCTGCTTGAGCGCTGTCGCTACTATCATCGCAAAGACATTCCTGCGCGTTTCGCATGTCTGGGGAGGCCGGTTCAACTTCCCGAAGCTCCCGCTATGGTGCAACCTCCGGCGCAAGAGGCCGATTCGTCGCCGTTGACTCGATCTATTCGGCTATTTCCGGGCAGGATGCCGGAGGCGAAAGCCTCCAGAACAACCCGCAGGAACGCTCCCCTAACCGAACCGGTAATGTTTCCGGACACGTTTGGCGACTTTCCAGACGCATTTCAGTCCTTCGGGGAACACCACAAGGTCTCCTTCTGCGAAATGGACGTCGCCTGTCGGCGTGCTTACGGTAACATCCCCCTCCAAGAGGTAACACGTTTCCTTATCATCGTACTCCCAGTCGAACGTCGAGGGATCACACTCCCAGATAGGCCAGCCTCTCACTCCCATTTCATCCAGTTGTTCCTCCGAGGGTTTCCGAACTTCGATCTCGCTCATAACATCTCCCCTCCATCTGATCAAATTTCATTTTCCACTTTTTCCAAACACCGCGGCCCGCCCGCGGCTTGCCTCCGCAATCTTTCGGGAAGAGGAAACGCCGCTCGCGGTTTCCGCCTCCCTACTCGCGCCATCACATATCATAGAATATAACGTCATGCCACCGCAATACTGCTAAAAAGGTGACGAGCCAGGTTTGAATACACCGTTTTTTAGGATGACTGTCTCACCCGGATTTGTGAGAATAATTGCCAGGAAGGCTGGCTGCTCTCTTCCCCGTGCGGGGATGAGGGCCCGCTGCATCACAAGCCCCTTGAGAGAATTCCTTATCGGCTTTCGTTTGTCGTTCCTGAAAGGATGTTCCCGAGAATGAACGGAGAAGTAATTGACATCCATGTTCACGTCGGCGGGCCTGAGGACCCTGAGACGGGGTGCTACTGGTCCCGGGAGTTCACCTCCACTTTAGCATATGCCTTCATGATGTTGAACTACGTTATCCTCGATCCGCGAATCCTCAAAGCCGTTCTGAGAGGATTGACCGTGAAGCAGATCGAAAGGTTTGCCCTTCGCCAGATAAAGGGATCAAAGAAAGTTCGCAGGGCGGTCGTGCTCGCGTTGGATGCCGTCTACGATAAGGATGGCAACAGGAGAAAGGACCTATCGCACCTCATCGTCCCCAACAGCTATGTGGCGAAGCTGGCAGCCGAGAATGACCGCGTTCTTTTTGGTGCATCCATTCACCCTTACCGCAGACGTGAAGAGATAGATCGGGAGCTGGAGTTCTGCATCGACAATGGTGCTGTCCTCTGCAAATGGATATGCTCCTCACAGCAGATCAACCCTTCTCATGCCAAATGCCAATACCTTTATCAGAAGCTGGCAAAACATGATCTTCCACTTCTATATCACACCGGGCGAGAAGATGCTGTGCCTACCTCGAATCTTGATTTCAAAGAGTTCGATCAGCCCTCCCATCTGGAGCATCCCCTGAAAGAGGGCGTGACCGTGATCGCCGCCCATTGTTCCATCCCTTACGTCAGATTTCTGACCCCGGAATACGGTTGTCTGGACACATTGATCCATCTGTTCCGGGTCGCAGAGAAAAAGGGATGGAGGCTCTACGCTGATCTTTCTGCCATCGGCTCCCCCTTCATAGATGACTCCGTCATCCAGAGAATCATCACCGAGATCCCTTCTGACAGGTTGCTCTTGGGTAGCGACTTCCCCATACCGGTCCTCGGCACATTCAGGTCTTCGAAGGGGTGCCTCTTGTCCCCGCTGAGACACCTTTTTCGCAGAAACGCCCTCGCCAGGAACTACTGGCTCCTGAGGAACATGGGCTTCGATCGAAAAGTCTTCACCAACGCTGCACGTCTCTTCTCCGGGATCAAACGCCCCTGGGCAGGATAGAGCCGCCGCATGCGGCCCGGAGATTGCTCCCCCCGGAGCAACGGATTATCGTTGACACGGCTCGCCCAATTTAGGATATTTGAGCTGTTTCTACTGGCGGTGCCACCGGGGAACGTTCCCTCGGTGGATACGCCCGCTCATACACCTTTTGGCGGCTACTTGTTGCTGGGGAGTGGTCGAATTGGTAAGACGCTTGATTCTGGATCAAGAGGCCGCAGGTTCGAGTCCTGCCTCCCCAGCCATTTTCTGTTGTCTTTGTCGTCTCCCCCTCTGATGCCCTTCCGCCGAACCTTTGATGCACCGCTCTTGCTGGCTTTTTGCGATTGTTCTTTGCTGACCCCCTCGGCGAAGAAATGATAAACTGCGCCCTGTTTCTGCCTTTTCACCTTGGGTGCAATGCCGTAACCTTCGCCATGGAGGACACGCTTATGACGCAAGCGATATTGACTCGTCGTGATTTTCTAAGGAGATCAGCCGCGGGAATCGTAGCTTTCGCTGCTACAAGGGTACGTCGTTCGTATGCCGAACCCTCAGGCCGTCGCAATTCAATCATTTACTTCACGAAATTCCTCCGAGGGCTTAGTCCGGAGGAAATTGCCCGCATTGTGAAAAGCATGGGTATGGATGGACTCGACCTCGCCGTCCGCCGTGGGCAATTTGTCAACCCGCAAAATATTCGTGGTGCTCTGCCGAGGGCAATGAAAGTCTGGAAGGAAGCCGGTTTGTCGGTTCCCATGGTCTCCACCGAAACGAGCTTGACCGATCCAAATGCCCCGACGGTTGAGCCGATTTGGGCTGCCTGTGCTGAGACGGCCGTCCAAAACATCAAGGTCGGTTATTGGCGGTGGAGGGAAGGTAGGGATTATTGGAAGATGGTGGATATGGCGCGGCGAGACCTGGATGGATTTCGCAAGCTATCGGAAAAGTACAATGTCCGCACCCTTATCCATACCCACTCCGGCCCCTATCTTGCGTGCAACGCCTCGACTTTGATGTCGCTTCTGCGAGATTTCGATCCGGCTCATGTGGCAGGCTACGTTGACCCGGCACATCTTTCCATCAACGGCGAGCCACTGCCTCTCGCTCTCGAAATCATCGGCAATTATCTCGCAATGGTCGCCGTCAAGAATGTCGCCTACGTTGCGACGAAAGGCCCCACCCGGACTGAGTGGAAAAGGAGTTGGTGTTTGTTGCGTGACGGTCTCGTGGATTGGCAG
>JABMQX010000880.1 GCA_013203085.1 bacterium
AAGGAGGATAGCGGCAAGGAGAGCTTTTACGGAATCACACAGTCCTACGACGACAAGGTTTCTCCCCTCGCAGGTGGCGGAGACAAACCCGTCAAAAACGCCGCTGCTTTTTATTTCCTCGAAAAGCCGTTGCATTGGGCGGCCTCAGACAATTATTACCAGAAAACACTCTCCCAGTCAACGTTGTGGATGGGTTGGCGTGCGGCTGTATATCCGCGGTAGAATTCGGATGAATCCCCTGATCGAGAAGCTCGGCTTAAGCCCGGCAGTGGTCAGGTCGTGGCTCTCCCCGACGCCGAAAAGGGTCCTACGGGGTCGGTGGAAGCGGCGCGCCTGGCATGCCACGGAAATACAGCCACACTCCTGCGTTCGGGCATGGCTGCGCTCGGCTCGCAAAAGAAGCGGCACCCATGCCTCCCATTTAGGCATGTGGCGCTTACAAAATCCTCGTCAGCTCGTCGGAGTCGTAGCGCGGCAACGGTTTGAGTTTTCCTTCCAATTCGATTGTAATGCCTTGTTCTTTGGGGACTGCTTTGCCGATGATGGAGCAGGGGATACTCGCTTTCTTCATAGCTCGCAGGAGGTTTTGCGTCTCATCCGGCGGCGTGACGGCGAGTAGTGCACCGGACGCCAGCAGACCGAGCGGATCGAGCTGGTAATGTTTGCAGATCGCTTCCGTCTCAGGAAAGACAAACACCTTTTGCGGGTTGAGGACAATTCCAACGCCGGACGCCGCCGCCAGTTCGTGGAGGCCGGTGGCAAGTCCTCCCTCCGTGGGGTCGTGCATGGCGTTGATACGAGCACTCTCCGCGGCGTGTAGCGCCGCGCGCACCACGCTTATACCGGGCGCCGTCAGGAATCCTTTAGCTCGGTCCACGAACCTCTTCCCGAAAGTGCGACGCAGGTCTTCTGTCTTTTCGCGGGCGATCACCGACGTGCCCTCTACAGCAACTCCGCCGATGAGAACAATATCGTCCCCAACAGACATTCGATCGTTTCGGATGAGCTTATCCTTTCGGACTTCGCCGAGCATTTGTCCGACAACAATCGGTCTCGGCAAGCCGAAAGTCACTTCGATATGACCTCCGCAGAGGGAAACCCCCAATTCCTGACATGCCAGCCGGATGTCTTCAAATATCCGGTCTGCGAGAGCGGGGGAAGTTTTCCCTTCCGGGAGCAAGACCGTCGCAAGGAACCACATCGGCCGGGCGCCCATGACGGCGACATCGTTGGCGTTGACGTTGACGGCGTACCAGCCGATTCTCTCGACTGTGAAAGTGATGGGGTCTGTCTTCGCCACGAGGTATTTCTCGCCGAAATCGAGGACAGCGGCGTCCTCCCCGATTCTGGGTCCGACGACGACCCTCGGATCGGGCATCTCCACCGACGCCAACAGCTTTTCGAGATGCTCCATACTGAGTTTTCCAACGGGTAGGTATCCCATATCTCCGACCGGGGTATGCAGTTTGCCTCCGTCTCCCACCGCGTGACCGAAGTCCCTTCGCGGCGGTTGGCACATTGAACGGGCGCCTTCTCGGCAGGGATGGTTTCCGGGGAAGATTTCCTTGCCCTCGCCGAGAGCTTCTGTATATAGTACCGCAAGATTTTGTTCCTGTCAGGTGGTGAAAAAAGGTATGGCGAATTTTCTCGAACAATTGCATGAGAGGGTTCTGGTCTGCGACGGAGCGATGGGGACGCTTTTGTTCGACAAAGGCGTGTCCCTGACTGCCTGCTGCGAAAGGATGAACCTTGAAAATCCCGACCTGGTAAGATCAACTCATGCCGATTACGTGGCGGCGGGAGCGGACATCATAGAGACTAACACATTCGGCGCCAATGAGACGGAGCTTGCAAGGTACGGCGAGGAGGATAATGTTGAGGAGATAAATCTCGCCGGCGCTCGCCTGGCGAGAGAAGCCGCCGGGGACAAGGTTTTTGTGGCGGGCGCAGTGGGGCCCCTCGGACCGGGTCTTGACCCTTCCCAGTTTCTCTCCCGCGAGAATAGGTTCTCCATTTACAAACGCCAAATAAGTGCCCTGGTTGAGGGTGGGGTGGATTTAATCCTTATGGAGACTATCTCCAGCCTGCAGGACCTCCGCGCCGGGTTGAAGGCGGCGAGGTCTGTGACGGACGTGCCCCTGATATGCCAGATGGCGTACCTGAAAGACGGTCGGACCCGGACGGGCATTTCTTCGGCGCAGTGTGTATCATTGTGCCTGGAACATTCGGTTGACGTCGTTGGGCACAACTGCGGATGCGGGCCGTACGATAGCCTGGGGATTCTGGAGGAGCTGGCAGCTCTCACGGACCTGCCGATTTCGATACAGCCGAACGCCGGCCTCCCTCGCTTTTTCGGGGGAAGAACCGTCCACGTCTCCGATCCTCGATACTTCGCGGAAATCTGCGAAGAGTTCATCAAAAAGGGCGCGAATATCGTCGGCGGCTGTTGTGGGACCACTCCGGAATACACAAAAGCAGTGGCGGAGAGGGTGGCGAGGCTCTCGCCGGAAAG
>JABMQX010000881.1 GCA_013203085.1 bacterium
AATTGGCCGAAAAGCAACATGCCCTCCCAGAGGGTAGAGAGGTAAGATTTCTGACATACGCCACCTTTTTGTCGCGGAACAAATGGCGTCTTGCTGCGGGGGCGTGCCTCGCTGTGGGGCTCTTGCTCGTCATTGGGCTTGTGCAAACTTTGCGGAAGAGAAAAGAGACAAAGGCCTTCGAAGCTCATCTCAAGGCAGAGACCGCCCAAGAGTACCGGAGCGTCGGTGAGGATTTTCCGGGGACATTCTACGGCTCGGTTTCGCTCATCAAGGCTGGCAATTCTCTCTTTGAGGAGGAGAAGTTCGCGGAAGCGAGAAAGCTGTACAGCAAATACCTTAGGACCTACCCGAAGAGCCGATTTCGCCCCTGGGTTCATAATCTCCTGGGAGCCACTTTTGAGGCGGAGAAGAAGTACGACGAAGCCATTCAGCGTTACAGGAGAGCGGAGGCGAGTCCGTGGTTGAAGCAGCAAGCAAAGCTCAACATTGGAAGATGTTACGAGTTCAAGGGAGACTCGGAATCCGAAAAGGCCCCGGACATTGCCCTGGAGCATTACGAGAAGGCACAAACGTACTACGGGCAGTTGAGAGAAACAGGTTCGTCTTCTCCCGAATCAAGAAGAGCAATCGGTCCCTGGCAACGGGAGGCAGAATCGCGAATGAGCTTCTTGCGAGAGAAGGAAAAAAAGGCAAGAGAAAGACAATCGGAAAAAAAAGTTGACAAAGGCAACGCGTCGTGATAGTGTTACGAAAATTATCGTGGGGTTGTGACCGGGTCAGGGGTGGTCCTCCTTAAATTCTCACGACCCCGCCAGAAATGGTCCCCACACTAACCAGTGTAATTGTATGCTGGCCCATTCGAGAAGTCCATCATAGGTACCCTTAAACAAGTCTGGAAAGGGGGGAGTGGATAATAGAGAAAGACGCTGGGGTTGCCGCGGTGATGTTGACTATAGATTTGGATTGCACATGTCAGAAATAGCGTTTTCTGGTTTTCTACATATTGGATCCTTTTGACTTTTTCAGGAGGAGGAAAATGAACAAGCTATTACGCTTAGTAACTTTCATTGTAGCGATAAGTTTCAGTCTCAACGCCTTTGCGGTGTTGAACAACATGCTCGTCTCTGGCGAGCTTCGCACGAGAGCCTATTATCAGGAGAACGTGGCGGACCTCAACGACGCAGTGGATGATGACTTCGGGCGCATCGAACAGAGAGTTCGTCTGGGCCATGACGCGGAACTGACCGATGGAGTCCACGTTGTGATCACCGGAGAAGCAACGGGGCTTTGGGGCAGTCAGGATAGCGGTGTGAGCTCTGGCTCGACGGAAGGCACGGGAGACCTTCCGGAAGGGTACGTTGATTTCCAGGACATCAGGACAAGCGACTGGTCGGCCCGGATCGGGCGCCAGCACTTAAACCTCGGCAGAGGTTTCCTGATAAGCGATAACGAGAAAGAGATCAGCTACGACGCGTTGCTGATCACGGGAGAGTTCCCGACCTGGACGATCAACCTGGTAGCCGCCAAGCTGGCGGAGTCCCAGATCCTCAAGGGCATCCGAAGTCGGTCGCTGGTACCGGATGCGGATTGGAACCTCTACATCGCAGACGTCCAATGGCGCGACGAGAACATCATGCCGCTGGGGCTCGGAGCTTACGTCATCTACGCTGAGGATGACACGGACCTCGGCAGGGAGCCTCTGGTCTTGGGGGCGCGGGCTGACTACACCGGCGAGATTTGGGCCGCGTGGGGCGAAGTCGCCTATGAGACCGGGGACGTTGGCAGTCAGGAACTCGACGCCATCGCTGTTGATGTGGGCGCCAGCGTCTCGCTGGCAGTCAACTGGTCGCCGAAGCTGAAAGTGGGGTACACTTATGCTTCCGGCGATGGTGACCCGGCTTCCGGGGACTACGAGAGTTTTGAACCCCTGGGACAATACCGCTATTACGGACACAGTCTCTCGCCGAGGATGTCGAACATCCACATCTTCAACGCATCGGCAAGCATCCAGCCGCACGAGCTCTGGAATGTGGCGGTTGACTATTACCACTACATCCAAGATGAGAAAGTGGCAGGAATTGTCGGCAACCCATTACTCACGGACCCAGGGATTATGAAACCTACCACAGGGCTTGATGATAGTATTGGCGACGAAGTGGACGTCAGCGTCACGTACGAGTACACCGACGACGTGAAAGCTCAGATTCTCCTCGCGTACTTCATGCCGGGGGATGCTTATGGCACGGAGGACGATGATGCCCTCGAGATAAGGGGGGAAATCCTCGTCAGCTTCTAAGTGAACTGGCAAACACTCTATGCCCCGGTGGCCTATATGGCCGCCGGGGTGTCTTTTTGCGCAATGCAACCGTGACGAAACCAGCCCCCACAGAGAGGCAGAAGGCGCCGTCTTGCATCAAGGGTAATACGGCTTTCGCAGCGGCGACCCATAGAAACGGATGAAAAAGGAAAAAGAGCTTGACAGATGTAAGACAATGTAGTTTATTGTAATATGTGCTCGGATGATGGTAGATAGTATACGACATTGGCCGAGAGAAGGCGATGTACGAAGAAGACGAGATTCTTACGATCCGCGAAGTCGCCAAGTACCTCAAGATGAACGAGCGCAGTATCTACAAGCTCGCTCACCAGGGGTTGATCCCGACGGTGAAGATCGCCAGCCAATGGCGCTTCCGAAAGAACCTGATTGACGCCTGGCTGGAAAGCCAGATGGCGACTGCTGCGATGAATTACCTCTCCGACGCATCCGCCGAGAATGTTTCCGTTCACTCCCTCCTCAAGCCGGAAGGCATCAACACCAACCTCGCAGGAAAAAGAAAAGAAGAAGTTCTGAGGGAACTCGCGGACCTGATGGTGAAAGTGCATTGCATCAGGGATGGGAATAGGTTTCTGCGGGAGATTCTGAACCGAGAAAGGCTGTGCACGACGGCGATCCAAAAAGGTGTGGCTATGCCCCACCCCCGTCGAAACGGCAACCAGTTTGTGAAGTCCCCTGCCCTGGTTTACGGCTGTTCGAAGAAAGGCGTGGACTTCGGCTCATTGGACGGGGAACCGACGCACTTATTCTTCATGCTGTGTGCGCGTCAGGACTCTCTTCATTTGAAAATAATGGCCACAATAAACAACTTGCTGAGCAGCGCCGAGCTCCGGGACGAGTTGATAGCGGCGACGTCGGCTGACGATGTTATCAACATCATAAGAAGAGAAGAGGGGGTGAGAGAGGAATCCTAGCGCTTTGTTCCTTTGTCGTAGAGCGGTTGGTCGGAAAAGCCCGTTTTGGAGGGACTTTATGAAGAAACAGATGTCGCTGTTGAGCAAGCTTCAGAGCTTCGACAGCCAGATGGACGCCATGTACAAGTCGGGTCTCCCCGACCCCAACGGCCCCCGGAAGCTAACAAAGAAGCAGAAGCTTCTGGCGAGTGAGCGGGAGAGCCTGACACAGGGAATCAGGAAACATCTCCTTCGCACATACGAGCGAATGAGAGAGTCAAGGCTGAAGTCCAACCCTGTTGTGCCGGCGATCAATGAGGTCTGCCAGGGGTGTTACATGGTCGTCACAAAGTCCGTTATCGTGGATTTGAGGAAAGGCAAGAAACTCGTTGTCTGCGAACACTGCGGCCGGATCCTTTTCCTGGGCGACAGGGATGCAGACTCCTCGTGAATGTGCGGGGATCGGCTGTGTTCCCCCAGCCCACCGGCGCCCGCAGTCGGGCAGCTCATTAAAGGCTCGTGCCCGCCACGGGGGACCAGAAGAGGGTTCTTCGTGAGCGGAACTGCTGTGGGGAACGGCCCCTTCCCAGCATTAACGATTGGCCTTTCGGAGAATGTGCAACGTTCGCTCTTCGGAAGGACTCGAACCGCTCACTGTGGAGCGGGGGGGCCGATTTGAGCGTGTTGGGGCGGAAAGCTCGCTGAACAGCAGGACCTTGCGAGCGCCGAAGTTCCAGCCAAAAACCAGCCCTACGGTGATGACTTTTGCGAGGTCTTTCTGCAAGTGGACAAGCCCCACCAGCAAGAGCAGAATCAGTGCCGACCAGACTAATCCCACCAGCCCGATGACGAAATAAACGCCGAACTCATGGGCGCGCTTCGGGAGGCGCCGATAATCGAACACATAACGTGTGGAAAGCTGATAACTGGTCATATTCCCTGCGAGGAATCCGATGACGTTGGCAACCTGATAGTCGAAGGCCGGCCAAACAGCATGGAGCAACCGCCAGCTCACCGCGTAGAGTCCGATGTTGACCAGGGCGGCAATTCCTCCCGCGAAAGCGTACCGCACGAGTTGACCCCGGAATGTGCGTGGGGGGCGCAGCCGTTTGTTAGCTGCCGGGCTTTTCGGTTGATGAGTTGATTTTGCCATTCGAACTCACGCCTCCGAGTATTATTCATGCCGTTCGTCCGGCAAGCCGCGGTTTACAGACGCTTCCCCCGCCTTCGATTGGGCGTCCGCGCCAGCGGCCGAATTGACATCCGCTCCCCGGCACTCGTAGAATCAAGATGACGCCGAACATCGAGTTACCCACGCGAGGCCATTGCGGACGATGCGCGCGAAGAAGTATGCCTTTACTGCCCCGCGAGTTCAAAGGAAAAAGAACAGCCTGCCGGTCACAAGATAGTGAAGGAGACAATCCGGTGAAGCGGTTCGACCGCGGTCTGCCATTGATGTATCTTCTGGCGGCTCTCGTGCTGGTAGGGGTAGGAACGAAGTTCTATCGCGGCAGGTTCGAGACATGGTTTCACAACTACGCCGGGGGGATCATCTATGAGATTTTCTGGATTGTCTTGTTCGGCGCTCTCTTTTCGAGAGTGAGCGCAGGGCGAATCGCCCTATCGGTCTTCGTTGTGACCTGCGGGTTAGAGTTTCTTCAATTGTGGCGCCCCCCTTTTCTTGAAATCCTCCGCTCCAATTTCTTCGGAAGAGCCTTGCTGGGGAATGGGTTTGATCGGTGGGACTTCATTTACTACGCGATTGGCTCAACACTCGGATGGGCGCTCTGTCGAAGAATATCACCTCGCCGCAACGTGGAGCACGTTCCTCGTGCGTGAGGGGGAAGGATATTGGCTACCTTGATTTCGGTTTCCCGCTGGGGGCGATTGTCTTCCGGCGGCAGAGCCTCTCCCACCCCTCCGGCCGGTGTGGGCACGATGCGGGAAGACGTCCTGAGTGGCCTGAAATCATCCATACACGGAATCAGATCAAAGAGACCTTTGTGCCGCTCGCGGATGGGTTTGCCCTACGAAGACGCTATTCGTCGTCTTCCGAGGCGAGGAAATCGGTGATTTTCCACTCATCCTTGTACTTTTTGAGTTTCTCCTGGTAGGTCTCGCCTGGTTTCAGGGCGTGGGTAATGGGGTCTCTCCGCGAAACGAGGATCCTTACCAGCGCAATGTCATCCTTATACCCCTGGGCGGTCATAATCCAGTATGTGTTCTGATAATCAATCGGCCATCTCTTGCACTCCGCCTTCCATTTCTTTTTGATCCTTTCCCGTTCCTCCTTCGGCAGGGTCTCCTCGTAGTCGCAGCAGCGATAGGCTGTCTTCCAATCGCCACTCTTTTTCGCGTGGAAAAACCCCCGCATGACAGAAACAGGGTCTTGCCAGTCAATCTTCCTCGGAGGACGCTTATCGGGCGCGCGTCTCGGGGCCGTTGAGCAGCCAAAGCCAACAGCCAGCAAGGCTGCGATGCAGAATAACAGAAACCTTTTCACCGCCAGTAACCTCCTGTCTTACCAGGTGAGATTCGCTCGCCGGAGACCGTCGCATCGGAAGCGCGCAAACGGATCGGCGAAGCGGAGAGCCAATCCCATGAGCGAGCCGCTCGCTCCCTGGCCGAGCTCTCTTCTGGAAACGCGAGGGGAGCTCGATCATCTCAGAGCCGCTGGAGAGGCACATCCCTCAAAACGATACCTCGCGGTCGAACAAGCCGCCCTGGGAGCGAAACTTGGACCTTCGTTCAAACATACATCGAAATCTGGTGTCTGGCAAGGGCAAATCGGGCCGAGGTGTAATCCCTCAGTCACGGGCGGCTGAGGCTGGAACCTCAGAGTCTCCAGACTGCGCACGGGCACCCCCCGCGTACCGCTGGCATCTTGCCGGCTGTCTCGGGGGCATCCTGCCCCCGCCGAGGGCGAGACGCCCT
>JABMQX010000882.1 GCA_013203085.1 bacterium
ACACAATGACACAAAAGAGAAATTGAGTCCGGAAGAAAATAACGGCTGCTACACTTTCTTTCTCCCTCCCTTGAAATCCCCATTCTCAACGGCCATGCTACCTGAATAGTTACCCGCACCCAAGAGAAGGACATGTCACTTAGGAGATTCCGAGGGGGGAAACCAGGAACGAAGGATCTGCACAAGGCGGCAAAAGGAGCGGTCGCGGCAATGCCGGAGGCCGACCTTCTTGGCGAGTTCGGCGTAGATGGAGGAGGAACGAGGTTGGTGCAGTTGCCGGAGCGTCGCTTCCATCGCTGCCTTCGGGTCAGGAGGCTTGACGTGGCTTTCCGGCCAAAGGTCTTTATCTCGGAGCCATTCTCGCAGACCGACGGGCTGACCGCGCCAGCCGAGGGTCTGATCCACTTGCGGTGAGGGACCCCAAACCCAGGCTTCCAACTCCGGCACGATAACCACGGCATCCGCTCTGTCCCCCCAGCCCGATTGGCGCAAACGATCCGCAACCTCTTTTTCGACCTCTTCGGCCTTCGCGATTTCTTTTCCTTTCTGGTACTCCACTCCCGACCCATGAAGGTCGAAGATCACGAGCGCATGCTCAAAGTGACGCTCGTAAAATCTTAGGAAGCTATGCGATTGCCCGTAGCAGCCGGGATCCGCTTTGCCAACGTGCGGAATCACGTTGAAATCAATATGTCTGATCCGCAGTGACCGATGTCGTTGAAGTATCTCCCTCAAGGCATGTTCCATATTCCCGTCCGCCACCAGAACAACTAAGTCTCTCTTGGTGACTGGCGGCTCAGTCATCCCAACACTCCCGTCGCAAACAGGTCTCCCAGAGTCACGTCCTTGCGCCATTCTGTGAGTCTCGGGTGTCTGGAACCCTCGACTATGTCCGCGGCGCCCTCGTCATTGATGGCGAAGCAGAGAAGGTGGGAAGGGTCGCTGAGGGTGAGAAAGATTGGAGAATGCGTGGCAAGAAGAACCTGCCCCTGGTAAACCGAGGAAAGTGACTGATAGACCGCCTCAACGGCCTTGGGGTGAATGCCGTTCTCCGGCTCTTCTATGAGATAAACCCCCCGCATGCCCGGCAGATATGGGAGAACCGTCAGGGCGAGGAACCGCAACGTTCCGTCTGACACCAACCAGGAAGGAACCTTCAAACCATTCTCGTACTTCAGAACGATGTATCGGTGCTTGTCCTCCGGCCGCTCAACCGTGTCCACGTCCGCTATTTCAGTCAGGGCCATGCGGACGTGTGCGACCCATTGCCGGAGGCGCTCCTCATCTACCCTTCGCAGGTTATGCAGAACCCACGGAAGGTTGGACCCGTCTGGCAAAAGGTCCCTTGGCATGCCCGGGGGACTCGGCCTGCGCATAGTGGCGCTCTTCAAGGCCAGAACCTGGGTGCCTTCGGATAGCGCCCTTTTGAACCAAATGGAGACCGGGAACTTAGCAACGTCATCCGGGACATTGGCAAGCGCCGATTTCTGCGGACCGAGACGAAAGGCGTGGCTGAACTTCCCCGTTTCAGAGTAGAAGTTGTCGTTCCCACCGCGTACCTTGTTGATGAGGGTGCGCCGTCCGTGCTTGCTACGCCACATAATGCTTTTGGGAGTTGCAAGCGTCCTCGGGAATACATCGAGCTGCTCAGCTTGTGCCAGCTCCGCTTCAAACAACCACAACCTTTCGCTGAGTATGCCGATCTCACCCGATTCGGGCACCACGCCAACGGCTAACTCATAACGGCAATGGTCATAGTCACTGTCCTTGACAGGTTCACGTGGCTCTTCCGGGACACTCGCTTCGATAGCCAGCTCAAAACTACCTCCTTCCCCCATCCAGAACAACTTGCGATAGTCGGGAGTCCTGTCCAGTACCGCCCTCAACGGCCCCGTCTTCACCACGTCTGCCATAAGCGCAATCACGTCGAGGAATGTTGACTTGCCGCTTGCGTTTGAACCGGCCAGAACATGGAAGCTGCCCAGCTCCTGATTGACGTAATGGAGACAGCGATAGTTTAACGCCTCGATTCTCGTGATCATCGGATTTCGCACCTCCGCCGCATGCTGCGACCGTTTCTGTTCGTGGTTCTTCCGCGCCAGGGTAATCTATCATGGCGCTGTGCCGCAGTCAATTCCTTCCCGCCGACAAAAAGTTGTCGCGCCATGTTGCGTCATGTGCTATCCTACGCGCATCTTTTTAACACCGGATGAAAGACGAGCGGAGGACAAGGAAATGAAAATGGTTCTGGTTGCAGGAGTAATTCTTTTTGCAGTTGTTGGACCTCTATCTATCTCGGATGGAAAGGGCGCGGACGTGGAGAAAGTATATGTCATAGAGAAACCGGCGGTGGTTGGGGGAAACGATTTCTACGTGTCGAATCG
>JABMQX010000883.1 GCA_013203085.1 bacterium
ACAGAAATCCTGGATTCCCTCAGAGCTGAAAGAGATGTTCAGGGAAGCAGGCAACATGTGCCAGGAGCTGGAGGCAACGGATAGGTAAAGCCGGAGACATCTGTAGGTTCAGGAAATAGTCAGTTATCGCATTAAGAAGCGACCGGTGAGTCTCCACCGCCAAGCAGAAGACTCACCGGCCAGGCATCACCCAGGCGCTTGGTCTGCGCGCAGGCGACGATCACTCCGAAATTGTACTCCAGACCAGGTCGAAGAACAAGAGGAGCAAATCGTGTTCTCTTACGAGCAGGCGGAACTCCGGTTCAGGCCCATGGGCGGACTCCTCCACGACATCCGCCCGCGGCCTCCACCTGTTTTGTGACTCGCCGGGCGTCTCCGCGCCGTCTGCGGTCTCTGCGGTTTGCTTTCTTATCCGACCTCGGAGAACGCCGAGAGCGCAGAGCGACCCTGGCCCCCGCAAGGTGACCAAACTCAAACCAATCAAACCAGAAAGGAGAAGACATCATGACCAGGAAAAGAATCATCGCGTTGTTCGGGATCATGGGGCTCGCGGCCCTGATCCTCACAGCTCCGTGGAACATCGTTGCCGGGGGTCACGACGACGATGACAACCGGCCCCGCCGTTGCAAGCCAGGCGGAGCTTACACCGGCAAGGACCCGGGTGGATGCACCTGGAACCAGACCATAGTTCCGTGCGACCCCGCGTCCAACAGGATGACCGGCGTCGTCAAGTTCGCGAACATAAGCCCGGTAGGGCCAGGCTTCCCCTTGTTCCCGGACACCGAGTTTCGGACCGATTTGGTCGCGAACATGGTCAGGACGGGTCGCAACACCTGGGACTTCACCTGGATAGGCTACGGGGTGGAGAAACCGGAGGATGCGCAGGCATATCCTGGATATGCTTGGCCCCTGACCTTCATTATGGTCAGCAGCGGCAGGCAGACCTTTACGGACGGCGGCGATGACGTGGCGGTCGACTTCACGTCGGTGAAGATCTGGGAGGTCGACACGGAGAACGGCATCGACCCTGATGTCAACCCTGCGGATGGGTTCCCGGACATCGGTGTGGTGCCCACGTACTCTTTCTTGCCCCCAGGGGCGGTCTATACCGAGACTGCGACACGCTTCCCGGTGGTTCCTCACTAGCCACCCGCGTTTCCACCGGCGCCATAAGGCCAGCAGACGACGGCGCTTATGGTACAGAACCCTGCTGGTGTACGCCTCGTTTGTGACCGACGTTCAGGGCGTGGTCGGCATTCGTCTCCGGATGAATCCGGCCGCGCCCGGGATGAAGTATCATTCCAGCGGGCCACCTTCTTAGATCCAGCGGGACCCCTCGTCGCCGCACTCAACAAGAAAGAGCACTCCTGAAAAGCCAACGTGCCCCAGGCCGAGCAACATGCCGACCGGGAGCATCCCGGATTGGCCAGGCGGCGCCAACCGATATATTGTCGAGGGGGATACATGCCGCGGCCCGACGGTCATCCCAAAGCTTTCTCAGGTCACGCTGTTGGTCACGGCACGGATGACCTCGAGGGTTTGAAACTTGTGATGACCTGGGAATTTGGTGATACAGAGATCACCGGATACATCCTTGATCCCCACGGCGACTGAGCCGGCATTCAGCGCAGAGCGAAGCAGCCCCGCCTTCCGGCGGGGCTGTCGCTTCTCATGCAATTCCCGCCGGAACACAGTCGCCCAGATTCCTCAGCTCCCCGGCTGATCCGGGCATTAAACAAAGCTTAAGGCCTTAATCGCGCGCTTTCGCTCTTAAACGAAGAGGATTGTATCTGGAGTGTTCAGGATCAGGGACGTCTGTCTTCCAGAGAAGGGATGGTCCGGGCATTCCAGATACGATGCGTTGAACTGAGCCGCTTGGGGAGAGGCTATAGGGATTGCTTTGGGAGGAAGAGAGTGTGGGTAAGCAAGAAGAGGTCGGACGAGTTCCATAATCGCTGGTGGACTAGAAAACATTGTCACCGGGGACTTCGCCACGGTCGGCGGCGGAAAAGAGAACAGGGCCCTCGGCCGCAGCGACGTGGTCGGCGGGGGCTCACGGAACTGGGCCAAAGGTGAGTGCGCCACTGTCCCGGGGAGCGGGCTGTGCTTTGCCACAGCCGATTATTCATTCGCTGCCGGTCGCCGTGCGAAGGCCAACCATCAAGGATCCTTTGTCTGGGCCGACAGCCAGGACAGCGACATCAACTCCAGCGCGGATGACCAGGTCACATTTCGTTGCAAAGGCGGCGTGCGGTTCCTGAGCGGGAGCGGCGGGGCGAATCAGGCGGTGTCTTGGGCACCCGGCGATTCCTCACGGACCTTCAGCAGCGACCGAAATCTCAAGGACAACTTCGTTGAACTGGATGCAAAAGAAGCATTTGACAAAGTGAGCGCTCTGCCAATAGCGGAGTGGAACTTCAAGGGTTATTCGCAGAGGCACCTCGGGCCGATGGCTCAAGGCTTCCACAATCTCTTTCGGCTCGGCGGCAGTGAGACGATGATTGACTCCGGCGACCTCCAAGGGGTGTCTCTCGCCGCCATCCAGGGATTTCATGAATTGCTCCGCGAGAAGGATGCGAAAATATCAACGCTTGAGGCGGGAATCGAAGCACTGGAGACCTTGGTCGAGAAATTGGTGGAATCTCAGGCAAGAGGTGAAGAATGAAAGCGATGACAAGAAATGCTATTCCTTGTGTAGTTTTGGCCGTGTCTTTGGGGGCGTTGGGAAATGCCGCAGCGCAGAGCTCCGCGAGTTACGAACTCACCCGCTCCGTGATGTCTGGCGGAGGGACAACCTCAACGTCGGCAAGCTATTCAGTTACCGGGACGTTGGGGCAGCCTTCGCCCGTCGAGGTCTCGGAAGGCCCAAGCTTCAGCGTCGGGTCCGGCTTCTGGGGGGCGACAGTCAAGCTCTTCACCCTCGCCATCGAGAGTATATCGTACAGCGTTGCCGAGGGTGCGCGAATCACCTGGCACAGCATCGCCGGAGCAAACTACACGCTCTATTTCACAAACGATCTGATGGCTGTCTGGACCGCA
>JABMQX010000884.1 GCA_013203085.1 bacterium
AGAAAAGCGTGCGCTCTTTGTCGGCAGCGAGACCGAAGACAGGAATGGCAACGGGTTTGCCATACTCCCTCTCGGATGTCTTCGTCTTTTCCACAGGACACACTTCCAGAATTGGTTGTGGCAATCTTACCTATATCCTCTCTTTGGCACTTCTACTGTTTGGCGCCGCGAAAGGGCAGGCGCCGAACTCGTAAGCGCCCATGTCCACCGCCCGCTTGGCTTGCCCATTGCCCACGGTGGTGTTGCTTAACACATGGGAATGGCTTTCATACGGCCCCCCACCGGAATTATCTGCGGGGTTGTCCGTGAAGGTCTCGTCCGGTGGGCAATAAAGCCCTTCCAATGGCGCGGGTGATGTGGTAAAATTCCCGGCACCGTTGGAAAGGCTCGTGCCAGTAGTGTGCTAAAAGTGGCGGGTGTGTCTTTGTAAGTTACAAGGCGGCAGTCGGATTCGAACCGACGGTGAAGGATTTGCAATCCTCTGCCTTAACCACTTGGCTATGCCGCCTGTGATGATCACAGCATAAATCAGTACAAGAATCGGCAACAATTGTCAAAGGAAAAAGGGGGGGGATGTGAGTGAGCGGGGTTTACGCACCGATCGGGAAGCGCGGCGCACGTGCTCCTGAAGGCATCTGTTTTCCCAAAGCCAACCCGGGGGTCAATGGAAACCTCAGCACCTCGCAGCCGCTCCATGCAGGGGAGGGTTTTCGATGAAAAGGAAACCGGCAGCTTGCGGTAGGTTTTACGCGGAGAACGAGACAGCTCTCCGAAAGCAAATCGAAAAGTACGTGCACCTCGAAGGGGACAAGAAAGCTATTGCCGTAGTGGTCCCGCACGCGGGGTACGATTTCTCAGGTCGAACAGCGGGGGCGGTCTTTTCGGAGGTCAGGATTCCGAACACGGCGATCATACTTGGGCCCAACCACTGGATATCGGGAAGCGATTTCGCGATCGTGAGCGAGGGGGCCTGGGAAATGCCCTTTGGCGAAGCGAGAATCGCCTCGGAAGTCGCTGTCCATTTGAAAGAGGTTTGCGATTTTCTCCGAGAAGACGCAGCGGTTCACCGAAGCGAACATTCTCTGGAAGTGGAGATTCCCTTTCTCCAATATCTGAACCCGAACGTGCAGATCGTGCCGATTGCCATCGGTTCCCTGGACGAAACGAAGCTTGAAGCCCTCGGCAGGAGTATCGCCGAGACGATTGAGAAATCCGAGGAAGAGGTCCTCCTCGTCGCCAGCACCGACATGTCTCACACGGAACAGTCCGACGCCACCAGGCAAGCAACGGTTCGCCGGAAAGACATGATGGCTATCGAAGCCATCCTCGAACTCGACGCAGGGAAGCTTCTGCGCGTGGTGAAAGAACAACGCGTGACGATGTGTGGGGCGGCGCCTGTTGCCTCCGCAATAACCGCAGCGAAGCTTCTGGGCGCGCGGAACGCGCGCCTCGTTTCCTACACCACAAGCCACGACGTAACCGGGGACTACAGCTATGTGGTCGGTTACGCAGGGATCGTCATCGACTGATTCATTCTGTTCAGGGCTTTTCCTGGGGGGACTTCTATGTGCTGTTGACCGGGGGCGAGTCTCTACGGGAAAACCTCCCCATTTCGTGGAGTTTCCTTCACATCGCAGGCACGACTGTCTATAGTATCTTTTCCGGTTCAGGCGGCCTTGCGATGAAGAAAAAGAAGAATAGGTGATTGGAGAAGGGAAGTTTTGAGTATTGAGCTGTTGGAGGATATAAAAGGTTGGTCGCCGACGGGTTGGTATCAGTGGTTTACTCGCGGGGGGCATGCTCCGGAACATGCCGTAGGCCGCTACCCCTCGCCACCGCATCCTGCCCATTCTGGCAAGGAATATGTACGCATCCACATGTGGGGTCGCGCATGGCGAGGCGGCATTTTGCAGGTCGTGCGGGATGTGGAACCTTGCCACTATTACCGGCTGACCGCTTACGGTTTCTTTCAACCGAAGGGTGCACCAGAGCCCAACGAACGCATCGGGATTGACCTATGCGGGACACTTACGTCGCAGTTCTCCGTTGATGTGAGCAAGCATCCAGCTCCGAAGTACGATGAGGGTGTCGGCGACGACCCGAAGACACCCGCCATGGATGGACTCGATATAGCCGAGAATACCATCTGGTCCAAGTACCATGACTATTATCGCTGGGGCAAATTCGAGGTGATGGCGGAGGCGAGATCGAATACGATTACCGCGATTCTCTACTGTTCACCGAAGCAGCGTCCATCAAATCAACCGATCTACGAGATGAACTGGGACAGCGTTGCCCTTTATGAGATGCCCTGGCCGGCGAAGCGACTGGTGGAGGGGAAATCAGTTGTCACCCCAGATAAGCGAGTTCACGACGCGATCATCACGGTTCAGCCAAAGTTTCGTACCGCTCAAGTAACGTGGGGAACAAAGCTCCCCGCCGGCGCTTCACAAGTCCTGTACCGCTTTCTGGATTCGCAAGCGGTCAATCAGGAGGCGCAAGGCAAGGAAACGGCGCCAACCGAGATACGGATTGCTCATTTCCCCTTCGAGTCACCTGTCATGTACGAACGATCAGCCAGGCGACACCGAATCGAGATAGAAAACCTTGTAATGCCCGAAGAGGCAGTTGAGCTGCAGGTGGTCGCCCTCTCGCGCGTTTGTGAAGATGGCAATTGCAAGACAATCTGCTCGCAACTCACAAAGC
>JABMQX010000112.1 GCA_013203085.1 bacterium
AATCGGCCCCTTGCAAATCAAGGACTTACGACAACAAGTGACAAACATGGGCTAGTATATCACGGGGTGGAATGAGCACGCAACGGAAGAACTTGGGGAGTTGGGATCGGCGGGGATCGAGTTGGTGTTGCGGGACGGCCGTCGGGTACGGATCGGCAGAGGAGTGGATGAACAGACCTTGCGAACGGTGGTGGGGTGTTGGAGGAGGGATGCTGAGCTTTCCGGCGGCCATCCAGGTGTTCTTATGTACCCAGCCGTGCGACATTCGCCGCTCGTTTGACGGGCTATGGCTGATGGTCGAGCACATCATCCGTTGCAATCCATTTTCGGGGCATCTGTTTGTGTTCTGCAATCGCCGGAGTGACCGGGTGAAGATTCTGTACTGGGCCAGAGATGGCTGGGCGATATGGTACAAAAAGGCTGGAGGAGGGCACGTTTCAGTTCCCCTTCAATGAGACGGGGCGCGGCGTTCCGTAGCGACGGATATCCCTGGGATGGGTCATGCAAACCATCGCATGCTTGTAGACACGACACCGCAGCCCTCGCGTCCGAAGCAAACCGCGCTTGACAGGACAAAGACGGTTGTGCGAATATGAAACATGGGGCACCAATTCCACCCAAGAAGGATGTATAGTCGGCAGTCGGGGGGATGAAGAGGATGAGAACACGCCGCTATTTGGGTTTTGTCCTGGCATGTCTCATATGCCTGACGCAGGGATGCTGGAAACGTGGCCCAGCGCCTGGCTCCATTCGCTGGAGAATTCAACTGGTCCCACGCACACGTAGAGCCAGGAGCGGCAAACTGACCAAAGCTCTTGTGAAGGACCTTAAGGATGCGACTCTTGAGAAAGTTGCTGCGAAGGGCTCGTTTCCAAAGTGGAGAACCCACGAAGACGAATACCTTTCCTTCAGCTATCCAGACGACCCACACATCAAGCTTGAAACGAAAAAACCCGGGGACAGAATTCCAATCATGGGAGGGCCACTACGGACGGCGGGCATCACTTTCCTCAAGAGCTACAGGCTGGCGCTCGGGAGACACACGTATTGCCTCCTCATGCTTGATCGCAACGATGAATTCGACGACAGTATCTGCATGTGCGGAGCTGTTGTATATGACAAGTACCTCTTCCACAATGGGGCGCTCTACCGATTCTCTTTTCTGGGGAGTGGCGAAGTTAAGAGAGTTCAGTTGTTGTGCAATGGATTGAGAGTTGTGCTGTTTGAGCGGACACATCTCCCGATCCACGAAGATGTCTATCTAGACATCGCCCTCAGTGTGAAGATGCGAAACGGTCCCTGTGATGAAGACGAAATGAAGAAGGCGGTCTTCGCAAAGTACGGTTTCGAAGGCAGACTCGGTTTCCTGGAGAAAGGGATGACCAAAAGCGATGTGACCGAACTTCTCGGGGTCCCAAGGCGTGAACACAAAGGGATTCTCTACTACCTCCAGAGACACTCGTATGAAGATGGCCGGGGGACTTACAGCTACGAGACGACCACGCGGCTGGACCTACGGCGCGGGTCCTTTGCGGGTTTCGGCAAGAACTGGCGGCGTGCGCGAGAACTCCCGCCTGAACGAGGAACGCCGGAATGGATTCTGGCGAAAGCACGGTACAAAGAAGGTATGTGGAGAGCCGAAGACTATGATCTCGGTCCACTCAATCCCGACGAAGTGAAATATGTGTTTGACAGGATTGTCGCACTGCTGCCGGAGGCATCATCGAACCACTGGGGCATCCTGTGCCAGGCGGTGCACGCGTTACACGCGCAGGGTTTGAAGGACAAACGTGTTCTTCCCGCTATCCGGGCCAGATATCTGGAAGACGACCTTCGAATGCATCAGGCTTCATGGATTCTCCACATATATGACCCCGACGGTAGTCGGGACCTTTTCTTGAAGAGAATTCGTCTGACGCTTGACGGAGCGAAGAAACGAGCAGCCTCACTGATTAAGAAGGAGCAGAGCCTAACGCTCGCTCCTTATGACGATCTTCATAATCTACTGTCCTTCCTCGGCAAGACTCATCCTCAACGCGTTGACCTGATTATTGAGGCAATGGATCACCCCCATAGCCAGATTCGCTCGGATGCTTACTTCTTTTGGGATTCAATCCCCAGAGAAGTCGCGAGACCGCGATTGATCAAAGGCCTGAAAGACCGCAACGTGTATGTCCGAGACTGGAGCGCGCGTGCGTTTGCCAAAGGATTTGGGGCACCGAAGGACCTGCTTGTTCTGAGAGAACGGCGCGCTGAGGAACCCAGCCAGCGGATCCGTGAGACTCTTGAGAGCGCCATCAAGAGGCTGGAGGAATTGGAAGAAGAGTGAAGGAACCCAGCTGGTGGTGTTGGATCCTGCACCACCGCGCGCACGGCCCGAACGGATTTGGACCTATGTAACCGATGACAAGCATCCCTACACGGTCTACGACTACACCCCGAACCCCGCCAGGGCGGGGGACGGACCGGTCAACTTCATGAAAGAGTTCAACGGCTACCTTACAAGCTGATGGCTAATCGGGCTACGACGTGCTGTACCAGGACGAAAACCGCGGTGTGACCGAAGTGGCGTGCTGAGCCCATGCCCGCAGGAAGTTCTTTGATGCCCAGTCATCGGACCTGATGCGCTCCACGGTGATGCTGGCTTATCCCGCCTCGGCGGGACTGTTGTACGATGTGGAGCGCGAAGCCAAAGAGATGAAGCTGGACGCACAGGGCCGCTTGGCGATGCGGCAAGCCAGGAGTGTGCCCATCCTCGATGACATCAGGGCGTATCTCGAACGGGAGCAGCCCAACGTCCTACCGAAAAGCCCCGAGGGGGAAGCGGTCTCATACGCGTTGTCGAACTGGGAAGCCCTTATCCGCTACTGCGAAGACGGAGACCTCGAGATTGACAACAACGGCGCCGAACGCAGCCTGCGGGGAATCGCCGTCGGACGGAAGAACTGGCTGTTCTTCGGCAGCGATAACGGCGGGCGAACCGCGGCCATCCTCACCAGCTTTATCACCACCTGCAAGCGACTCCAGATCAAC
>JABMQX010000113.1 GCA_013203085.1 bacterium
ACGGTGATCGCCGGCGCGTCCGCCTCCTCCATGAGGTCCCTGAACAGCTTGGTTAACGCAAAGGCCTTGACGAGGAATTCCTTGTCCGTGTGGAGTGAGACACCCTTCTGAGCGAGGTACTCATCGGTCTCACGGCGAGCCTGCTGCATAGCTTTTTCGTCCGCCATGATCTTTTTGATCCTCGGCTCGAGCTCTTTGTACGTAACAGGTATTATGTCGAGCTTCCAGATTTCCCTGGCTGTGGCGGGGCCGAGCTTGTGTCCGACTCCCCAGCCTCCCGGGCCGCCGATGGCGACGATTTTCGTGCCGAGAGCGTTTTTCAGCCCGTAAAGGGCCCTCAGCCGCCAGAGAACTTCCCCGTAATCATCTATCACAACGTCCCAGACATCCATGCCGGGCTGCTTGTACTCGTCCGTTGTCTTGCGGAGGAAGCGGGGGTGAGCTATCTCATACCAGAGATATACCGGACCGGATTTATGTCTGCAAAACATCACGTTCGGCTTCTTGGATGAGGCGAGGATTTCGAGCTCCCTCTGGCCTCCGGTCGCCGCGTAAACCAGGATCACATCGCAATCGCTATCTCGGACAGCGGCGGCTTCTGCACCGTTTCTCACCGGGGCCAAAGGGAGAATCTCCACGGGGAAGTCTGCCCCGGAGGAGAGCTTCTTCAGCTCCTCGCCGATCTTCTTTATTTCTTTGTCAACATCGTCCTGTGTCTTCAGTCCGCCCCAGGGCCGCCAGCTCGTCGCTTCCCTTCTTTGATAGAGCTGATAAAGGAGAACAGGTTTGACTCTGAGAGGCGTGCCAATCCGCAGACCCATCCCCGGAATCGGCTTTCTCAAAGCAGCCTCCGCTCGGGACGACGAAAGGGCCCACGCTCCCATGCCGGCCGCTCCCATTCCGAGGAGAAAGTCCCTCCGTGATACGCCTCTGTTCGAGAAGAAGTCCTTTTCGCCAATGATCGGCTTTCCGTGGGAGCAGCAATGTCCAATGTGATTTCCGTGGTCCGTGTGATCTTTCTTTGCAGCCATCTTATGCTTCCTCCATAGCTTCTGGTCAGAGTGTTTACGTTCGCCCAACCAGCTCCCATGATAGAGTTCTCTCTTCGCTCCCGCAAGAGCAAAGTTGAATGCGGCGGGCGAGCCCGATGACGGTGTACGCAGGCCGAGGTTGACAGCAGGCGGAGTTTTGTGTTGATGACGGGTAAATGTTGGATCAAGTCCTGCCCAGGTCTTTGCCCCTGCAGGAAGCTTCCCAATGAGGAGACGTGCGTGAGTTTGATGAGGGAATATATCGATAAGAGATTAAGCGGCCCGGAATTAGAGGGACCCCAGAATAGATCAGGATCTTAGAAAGAAAGGCTTTGTCCCGTTTCCAAAAGATGTCTGGATTGTCTGTGAATGCGGCTTCGAAATGGACCTCTCAGGTATTAAGAGCCAAATTGAAATGCAGGTACACAAGAAACTCCTTACCGACCAGAGGGGATAATCATGAAAGCAGGCAATGGGTCTGAAAGGCAGAAGGAACAAAAATCCCTCTTGACGTTTTTGAAACGAACGCGAGATGGGAAATACGCGAGAATAGATCCGGAGTCTCTATCGCCCGGCCGGGCCGAGGAGCAAAGAGAAGAGCCTCTTTGCGAAGACCAGTACTATTATAGCGTAACATGAGGTAGGACGCTTAGAGCACAGCCGGACAAGGGGCCCACGCACCGCCTTCGAGGGCGCAGGCGTACCTTCTGTTGACGAGCAAGCTGATCGGCGCTGGCGTCCCCAAGGAAACTGCGCCCGGACCACCGACGCGCGCTACGCTTCTGTCCATAGATTATCCTTCGTTTTTCGTATGCGGTGGAGCGAGCAGCGCTTGGTTCCGCCGTTTCTCCTCAATTCAATGATTCTGCAACTTCGCTTGTGACGTCAATCAGGCTTGGACTTCACGCTTCTCAGTCGTTCTGCCAGCTTGTCGGCCTCGCGACACGCCCGCAGAGCAAGGTCAGCGCAATATTCAGTGAGGTAGGCGCAAGCGGCACTTCTGTCTGTTTGCAGTAACCGAAGCGCGCGTTCTTCGACAGTTCGTTGTTCTCTGAATTCACGGTTTTCAAAGGTCTCCCACCTGGCACGCACTATTCCGATCCGCTTTTCGTAGTCTCTATGGACTATCTCCTGCAAGGTCATGAATTTCCACCACGCCAGGTTCGCGTCCTTGCCGAAGGTACCTTGGGGCGGTGAGAAATGATGATCCAAAGTCAATTGCGTTTTAACCTGGTTTGGCTGGTAGTAGCATTTCGGCGTCCTTGTAATAGCTACGTACCAGGGCGTGAGCACACTGACGCAAGGCTCAGCCGTCGTGCGCCAGTAAACACAGCCGATTTCCCTGGGCATGTGCGCGCGCAACTGGAAAACAGCGGCCTCTTGCGTGGACGTGGTGCAGATGCTCGGTGACGCTTTGCGATCTCGGAGAATTTCGATCACATGGCCCACGGTCAATTTCTCAGCCGGTCTGACGGCGAAAGGGAGCGGCCTTTTAGGTGGCGAGGTGATGCGCTCGCCTGTCACCATTTGCTGGCCCCGATACTGCCGGGAATCTGGCAAAGTGTCGCGTTCGCTGCAATAAGCCTTTCGAAAACTGAATGGCTCGTCGCCATTTGGATCGAACCAGCCACGCCCGACTGCATAGTCAACGAGGTCATGTGAACTCAGGAAGTTGTCATTATCCTCCGGGCCCACCTCTGCGATAATGTGGACATTGGGCAGCAAGACCACCGCATCATCAGGCACCCGCCGGGCGACCCATCGTGCACCACGGACCACGGAGAACAACCAAGCTTCGTTTGGGTCAGCTATGACGTAGGTGCGACCGGAATCGACATAGCCGAAACGTTCGATAAGCTTGCCAGCCATTTGAACACCTTCCCTGGCGGTCATGGCACGTTGGGCGACCAACCTGCGGAGCATGTAACCAATGCCCCCGTCGCGGATGTCCCCGCGGCTCAGCAACTCTTGGTAGCTGTCCTCTCGAGTCGGACAACCATCGCTAACGACGGCAACCCCCCATTCATTGAGATACGAGTCGCTGAATTCCAGACCCGGATTTTCACTCCAGAGGAATGCATACGTTTCCCTTACCTGCGCCAGTTCACCGCCCCTGCGCAACTGAACGGTGGCTCCCTTCTCAAACCTTTGACGGGGGATTAGGCGGAAATTCAGGATACGACGACCCCCATTCTGCTCATTATGGCCAACCAATACGGAACCGTCTGCCGAAGCCTTCTTACCGACAACGACGGCGTAGCAGGCCCAAGCACGAGAGTCACTCCAGACCAGAAGCAAAGTCAATGAAAGCGTCAATAATCGTCTAAGCAACTTTGGTGCATCATCATGGGCTCGTGCACACATTAGACCATGCCTCCTTGCTTTTTTCCTTTCGACTGTGGCAGTAGCAGAAGGAGTTAGAGCTCCTTCGGGCACCAACCGTAGGCCAGAACGTAATGCGATTTCACTATAAGGTGATGTCCGAGAGCCGTGGCATTCTCCTCTGGTCGAAGAAATTATATCATAGCGAGAATAGTCTTGCACGTTATCCGCAGGATGCAACACTAAGAGATGGCTCCCAAAAGAGTAACGACACCCACGGCCACTCTCCGGCGATTCTCCCATCAGCTTTCCCCAAAGAAAATCGAGGAATGTCAGACAGGATTAACAGGATTTTCAGGATTATCCGGTGCATCCTGTTATCCTGTCCAAGTCTTGGCTTCCTCTTGTGGTTGTGTCCGGCGACACGGCCTGGCCGAAGACGAAACAGGGGGAACTCGGCCGGGGTGACCATCGGAGGCGATCTGATGGGCGTGCGAAGCTCCCAGTATCGTTTCGTGTAGCGCCGCCAAAAGGCAAGCTTTCGCGAATTCTGGAAGTATAAGACCAGGGGGTGGGCGCGACGGTTTTTGAGGAAATGGTTCTGAGAGTGTGTTCTGCGATTCTTTCAGCAGGCCTTGCAATCGGCCTTGCCCCTGCTATACTCCCGGAGGAGGAGACTCGAAACTGAGGAGTCAAAACCGTAATGGCCTTGGGCAATACTTGTCCCCCATCCTCCTCAAACGTTCGAGAATTCTGTGCGTTACCAGCACAGCCGGAGAAAGTCGCCGTATGTTTGTTGATTCAAAGACTCGAATGATTGCGATGGTCGGGCTGACCGGGATCGTGATTTCTTTGTGGAGCAACAACCTTACGGTTTGTTGCGAAGCGCTGACTATGTTGCCAAAGCCGTTGCCTACAGCATGGCACATGGGGGAGCGGATGTCTCCGAACATTCCATCACAGTTGGTTTTGAGCCAAGGGCAGGGTGTGCTCACAGCCGCGAGGACGCGGAGGTCCTTGCTCACGACTGTTGTTGGCTCGCACCGCTTTCGGTCTATGAGCGCAAATTTGACCGACGGTATGGAGCGTGCGAAGTATCTGCTGCTCGATTCACGAATCGTCGAAAATGTCGCCGGCGCTGAGCTTGTCGTCGGTAAGGTGGTGAAGCACAAATCCAATCCATTGATGGTCATGGATAAACCGTGGGAAGTGACCGTCAACAACCTCTATCCAAATGTCCTTTACGATGAACGACGCGAGTTTTTCAGATGCTGGTACCTGGTGTACGGAAGTGGGCGCTACGGCGGCCTCTGTTACGCGGAATCCCGGGATGGCATCGTGTGGGAGAAACCGAAATTGGGACTTATTGATTTCAAGAGCTCAAAAGACAACAACCTGATCCGCCGTGAACGTTCGCACGGCGTGGGCGTGTTTCTGGATCATCACGAGACCGACCCGGCAAGGCGGTACAAGATGTTCTTCAACATCATCGGGCCCGATGGCAATCACGGTCCGATGGGTGTGTGCTTCTCTCGCGATGGAACTCACTGGACCAATCCCTCGCCCTGCCCGGAGATCAAAGCGAGAGGCGACACGCACAACAACGCTCTCTGGGCTCCGACCTTGGGTACGTATGTGGGCATCACTCGCACCATCCGCAGAAAAAACGGCAAGCCAATCCGCCAGGTCGCCAGGACCAGCAGCAAGGATTTCCTCAAATGGACAAAGTGTAAGGTAATCCTCGAGGGTCTGGAAGACCATTTGCAGGTATATTCCATGCCTGTTTTCTATTACGGCGGCGTGTACCTGGGATTACCAGCGATCCTCAACGCAAAGACGCGCCGTGTCCAGACGGAGCTGGCATGGAGCCCCGACACGGTGAAGTGGCACCGCCTTTGTCAAGGTACGCCGCTGATTCCCAACTCGCCTACAAAGGAGGGCTACGATTGGGGTATGGTGTTCGCCGCGGCCTATCCCGTCTTCCAGAAGAACGATATCCTCCTTTTCTACGCAGGAGGAAAGCTTCCACACAGGGGGAAGTATGATGCCGGCTTGTGCCTGGCCATGCTCCGGCCTGACGGCTTTGCGGGATATGAATCAAGGGGAGGGAGTGTGATTGGTCTCGTGACCACCAAGCTGATCTCGTGCAGCGGACCATGCCTCCGCATCACGGCCGACGCTGAAGGTGGGCGGGTACGTGTCAACGTGCTCGACGCCCGGGATCAAGTGGTGGAGCAGAGTGAGCCAATTGCTGCCAACGTGACTGATGCGGAAGTCAAATGGAGCGGCGAAACGAATCTGAGCGAGTACCTCGACAGAAGAATCCGGCTACGGTTTGAGCTGCGGAACGCTACGATATACGCGTTCAGCTTCGGAGAATGAGTTCTCCTGTTTCACTGATACAACGAACATGGCAGCGTGATTCTTTCGAGCAGGGCGAGGGGGCGATGTACCTGCTCTGGGCGCTGCCCACCTCCTCCGGTTGGACCTGGGTTCGTCCGGTACACACTACCTTGCGTGATACGGGCTGCTTCCAGAGCGGCTTTCCGTGCCTGACTCACTCTTCAGGCGCCTTGAGGTCCGCCAGAAACTCGGCGGCAACCTTCTTGCCGACTAAGAAGCACTTGCGGTCAGGGTGCCACAGCACGTAGTTGCTGCTGCGACCCGCGAAGCTGGAGTACACCCCAATTTGGCTGGGTCCCTTTTCTCCGCTGACCGCATAGCCACCGGTATCCATAAACTTCTTCGACTCGCTGAACCAGATCGGCTGGTCGGCACCGGGACGAAACTCGCCCAGCGCGATATAGGCGGGCCGGCGGGGGCGGGCGGTATTCTCCGGTTTAGCGGTGATGTCGCCCCGATTGTTGTGGTGCAGCAAAATGTAGCGCCCGCTTCCCAGTGCGTAAATCGGGCAGCAACTGACCGGCTGAAGAATGGGCTTGCCGTGATCCTTGCGAAGCAAAGGACGGGGATTACACCACGTGTGGCCGTCATCCGCAGAGAGGCTGTACCAGATGTACCCGCTGTTCGTGCGCATTACACAGAAAAGGCGGTCATCCGGCAACCGAACAAGACTCGGTTCCTGGGCAATACTGAGCAACGGATCCTTCCAATGAGGTACCCGCAACGCCCTATCAGCCCAAGCGGAGTAGGTGACCCGTATATCCTCCGGCTCCGGATCATCGTCAATATTCTCGAATCGCATGAATTCGCACACCGATTCTATCCACGTCCAGTCACCGGGTAGCTGCTGCTTGTTGTATCGGGCTCTCGCTTCGTTTACCCATCGCGAATATCCCACGAAATAACGCCCCTTGAGATCCCGCATGGGAATCTGCCAGACAATCCACTCCGGTGGGATCTTTCCCTCGGGATCGTCGTAAGGGCTGCGTGGCATCGGTATCGTTTGCGGTTTGGACCAAGTCTCCCCTTTGTCGTCGCTGTAGATGCCGTCCATTGTTCCCGTGTGCATCTTGATCCAGCCGCTGGTCCCCTGGTTCTGGTTGTAAATGATGTAAATCCTGCCCGATTTAGAGACCATGGGGAACGCCCAGCTTGCCATGTTTGCCGGATCTTCGGTATCTGCTGGCCCGGCCAGCCGTTTCGGGGGCGACCAGGTTACACCATCGTCGTCGGAGCGCGAGAACATAATACGGTTATGCTGACCCCCGGGCGTTCCGGGAGACTGAGTCCAGACGGCCATTGGGGAGCCATCCGGCCCCTCGAAAACCAGGAAGTGCTCGTTGTGGGAATCGTTGGTCGAGCCGTCGTAACTGTCCGGGACGTACACAACGTAATCCGGTTCGCTGCGCCATACTTCCCGGTGCATGTGCTGCTTCATATCAGAAGCGCCTCTGTCAGGCTTAGGCATCTCCTTGCCCTGAGCAACCGTTGCAAACAGAGCCATCAGAATCGCCGTTTGGCGCGCACTGAGCCAGCTTGCTTTTCTCAAGATAATCCGCTCCTTTCTTCCTGCTTTCCTGAGGTCAACGAATCCTGCCCCGATCATTTGGGCCAGCCATGAGTTGTGGGCTGCGGCACCGGATCTCACGCGGTCCTTGTGTCGTACACGGCCATTCTGCGAATCCTCGGCTCG